>CAMZGG010000007.1 GCA_947306345.1 uncultured Caryophanales bacterium | reverse complement strand
TAAAAAGTGACCTTTTGAAAAGAGGTCACATTTATGTTTTGTTTAAGTTATGATGCTATCTACTATTTTATAAAATAGAGCAATAAAAAAGAGAACCGCTTGAAGCGATTCTCGTTTTGTTTTTAAGTTAATTAAGCAGCGGCAGCAGCGAAGATCACTGTGAAGTATTTAACTGCTAAGTTGTAACTATCAACTCTGGTGAACTTGAATGTGTTGAGACCAGCTTGTAGTGAAACAGCACCGACTTCACAATCACCGATTTGTGAATATGTGACAGAACCAACTGTTTCACCAGCTTCTTCTGGTAACATTGCACCAAATGTTGTTGTGAGGTTTGCACTTGGATCAATTTCAGCAGCGTTGACTTCAAGTTTGAAGTTACATGTATTTGCGCTGTCTTTAACACTACTGAATGACTTTTCTTCGTTGTTATTGTTGCCATCATGCCAGTAGTCCATAGCACCTGTTAAATAGATTTTGCCTGTTTTTGCTTCAGGAATGTTGATTGCAACTTCCATATATTCATTCTTATTGGAAAGTTTGATACAACCTGCTGGAGCACCACCTTTATCAGTACCATTAATTGTCGCTAATGATGTAGCAACTCTTAAGCCCTTAGCGTGGCAAACTGAACATTCGATGTTTTCATAAGCAACACCTTCACCTGAAGCTGCGACTTCTGTAGCGGTCCAAGTATGTTGTTTAAGTTTGGCAATTGGTCTTTCTTCTTTCTTGCCAGAATCGCTAACGCGTTCTTCTTTGCCTTCAGCACCACATGTGGCTGGAGTGACGACTGTCCATGAGCCCCAACTTTCTCTAGAAGATGAAGATCTTGATGAAGATGTTGGTCTGGAACTTTGTTTTGAACCATCAGCATTGTTGCCAGCGTTACATGCTGCCATAGTTAAAGCAGCAAAAACAGCCAACATTGTAAAAAATTTTCTTTTCATTATGTTTTCCTCCGATTATGAACTAGCAACCTACGTGTCTAGTAAATCTTATATATTATAACAAGAAATTCTCAATTCTGTTACAAATAACGTAACCTTCACGGTTATGAACGTCCACACGGTTGTACATAATGCGTTCTTTGGCAGGTGTTAAAAACACACCACCAGCTTGCTCGACAATGACTTGGCTAGCAGCGGTATCCCACTCTTTAGTGCCATCGCTTAAACGATAGGTAATTTCACCTAAGCCTTGAGCAATTCTGCACGCTTTTAAAGCGGAACCCCACTTCTCAATATTTGTGATTTTATCTTTGTGTTTTGCAATCACAGCCTCTTCTTCTGGCTTGCTGTGGAAAACACTCTTATAGACTGTTAAATTCGCCAATTTGTCGTTGGCGTGTATGCGTTTTGTGAGTCCATCCTTACGGTAGAAGGCGCCTAAACCTTTAGCCGCAAAATAGATTTCACCGGTCAATGGAACAACTACAACACCCACGACTGCTTCATGCTTATACGCAAGGGCAATGTTTGTGGTGAAGCCTCCGTCTTTAGCGACGAAATCTTTCGTGCCATCGACTGGATCAACAATCCAAACGAAATCGTTATCTAGTCTAGATATATCGTCAGTACTTTCTTCAGTCAAGAAAGCGTATGTTGGATATTTTTCATGAAGATATTCTCTAATTACTTTATCAGCGTTTTTATCCGCGAGAGTAACTGGAGAGTTATCATCTTTGATTTCCACGGAAAAGTCAGTGTTGTATATTTCCAATATACCTTTGATGGCTTTAACACCCGCTTCAATCGCGGCTTCGAGTTGTTCTTCCCACATTCTATTCGTTTCCTTTCTTCACCGCTCCAGCAAGTAAGTCCAAGAGTTCGTTAATAACATCTTGTCCAAACTTCTTATATGTAAAGCCTGCGGCGAATGTATGGCCACCACCACCAAAGTGAGTGGCAATTGTTTGAATGTTGTAAGTGCTACTGCGCATTTCTACTTGCATACCGCCATTATCTGTTTCAGAAGCGATAAACCAAACCGGGAAACCTGTGACATAGCTTAACAATGAAGTATTACCACAGATTTGAGCGGAAGTAACTCCGAGTTTTTCTCTTTCTTCTTTAGTGGCGACAGCGTAGATGATGCCACGTCTATCCTTTTTAACGTGACTATAAATGAATGATTTAATTGTAATTGATATTTCAGGAACTAAGTTGTTTGTCTTATTTAGTAAGATTGGATCAACACCGAGATCACAAAGATTTCTCGCTATTTCAAACATCCTGACAAAGTTATTAGCAAATTGGAATCTAGCGGTATCTGTCATCATGCCGAGATAAAGGGCACTAGCGGATATCAAATCGATTTCCAAATTGTTTTCCTTTGCGAAAAGATAAATCAATTCGCAAGTTGATGTTGCGGTATCATCAATGACTTCTGGACCTTCATGGAAAGTATGAGTGTCAATGTGATGGTCAATCTTAGCAAAATCACGTGCTTCCCACGCTCTTTGATCTTCTAAACGATTGATGTCATTACTATCAAGAACTATGGCTAAAGATTGGGCAATTATTTCATCGGAAACAACGTCCATCTTGCCGATAATATCAAAAAACTTTTTTAACCCACTGCCAACGCAATAGATTTGTTTTTCTGGATATCTCGTTCTGAGAATGTTTCTTAGAGCAATTTGGCTTCCATAACAATCACCATCTGGATTAAGATGACCGAATATTACTATCGAGTCATATTGCTCAATCTTGGAGATGATCGCTTCAAACATTAAAATTCGTTATCCTCTTTTTCTTCTTCGGCTTCTTCTTGTTCTTCCTCAGAATTAAAGTCTTCTTCCTTTTGTTCTTCTTCGTCTTCGAAGGCCTTGTTGTATTCGGCTTCTTCCTCTTCTTCTTCACTGTCATCATAGGAAGTTTCAACATCGCTATAAACTTCACTCATATCGATGTGGACTTTTTCGAATTTGTGACGAATTCTGAGATCCCATTCGTTTTCGCCTAAGGTGACGAAACGGCCATCTAACATTAAGTTTGTGTAGAAGCGAGAGACTTTCGCTGCTGCTTCTTCTTCACTTAAGCCAGCTTCTTTAACACAGTAAGCCCAAATATCTTGGAACTTGCTTTGTTGGCTTTGGGCGCTTACGTAATCGTAAGCTAAGTCTAATAATGATTTTGACATATTAATGTCCTCCTACATATGTATTGGAGCGCTGACGCCGATGAGAGCGAGCGCATTCTTTAACACTATTTTACTTGCTTTAACTAAAGCAAGACGTGAACCACTGAGTTCTAAATTGTTTTGATCGATAACACGACATTCGTTATAGAAAGCGTGAACGAGTTCCGCAAGGGTATGGATGTAATTGGTAACCTTGTATGGGGCTTTATCTTTAGCGGCATCATTAACTAAGTTATTGAAGTCAGCAAGGTGTTTTAATAAAGCCATTTCAGAAGGTTGGCTTAATAACTTAGCGCTTGTATCAATAGCGATATCTTTACCTTGTTCTAGAATAGAACAGAGTCTAGCGTGAGCGTATTGAGCATAATAAACTGGGTTATTAGAACTTTGTTCTTTCGCTAAGTCCATATCAAAGTCTAAGTGAGATGAAGGAGCACGCATAGCGAAGAAATAACGCATTGCATCAACACCAACTTCTTCACAGACATCTCTTAAAGTGATGGCGTCGCCTCTTCTCTTACTAGCTTTATATTCTTGTCCGTCTTTAAGGAATCTCACCATTTGAATTAATTCAACATGGAGAATATCTTGTGGATGACCATGCATCATTAAAGCAGATTTCATTCTGTTGATATAACCATGATGGTCCGCACCTAAAACATCGATAAGAGCGTCAAATCCACGTGATAATTTATTAACGTGGTAGCAGATATCAGGTAAGAAATAGGTATAATCACCATTACTCTTTTGAATAACACGGTCTTTATCATCGATAAAGTCAGATGTCTTTAAATATAAGGCATCGTCTTGTCTATATGTATATTTGCTTAAGAAGTCTAATTCTTTTTCGATAGCGTTGTCCGCTCTGATGGCTTTCTCTGAGGAGAAGACATCGAACTTAACTCTAAATAGATCTAAGTCTCTGACAATTCTATCAAGTTCAATTTTGACACCTTTTTCTTTAAAGAAAGGAATTGGGTCATCCATAGAAAGGGCTTTATCACCAATTTCATTTTTGATAGATTCAGCGATTTCCACGATATCATGACCAGCGTAGCCATCTTCTGGAATCTCAGCTTCGATACCGAATAATTCTTTGTATCTAGCTTGGATTGATAAGGCAAGGTTTGTGATTTGACTACCAGCATCGTTGATGTAGTATTCTTTGGTCACATCATAACCAGCGAAATCTAAAATACGGGAGATGCTATCACCGATAGCTGCACCTCTAGCGGTACCAACGTGGAGAATACCAGTTGGATTAGCGGAAACGAATTCGACGTTAATCTTTTGGTTCTTTCTTGGTGAACGACCATAGTTTTCGTCTTCAGAAATAATCTTATTAACGAAGGCTTGGAGGGAATCGTGCTTCATGAAGAAGTTGATGAAACCAGGGCCTGCGATTTCGATTTTCTCTATCCCTTCTCGATTAATTTTCTCAATTAACATGCTAGCGACATCACGTGGAGCCTTAGCAAATAATCTAGAAAATTTCATCGCAACATTGGTGGCATAGTCACCATGAGCTTCGTCTTTACTCTTTTCAATGACGATATCGTTAAGAGTAACTTCTTGGCCAAGATCTAAAAGAGCTTTTTGGATTTTGAGTTTAATGTTTTCAATAATGTCCATTTTATTCTCCTCTCTTTCTAAGCATGACAATGGCGTCCGCTTTAACGGCCAAGCCTTTTCCGATATCATCGATACCTTCATTAGTTCCCGCTTTAACGGAAACGTTCTCTAACGAAGTATTTAATAATAACGCAAGGTTATTTCGCATTTCCATAATAAATGGAGCAAGTTTTGGTTTTTCTAATGTGATTGAGACATCAACATTATTAATTTCATAGCCTTTTTCCATCATCATAGCCACCACTCGTTTAACGATTATTGATGAATCAATATCTTTAAATTCTGGCGTGCCTGGGAAATGTTTTCCCAAATCACCAAGGGCAAGAGCACCTAAGATAGCTTCGCTAACGGCATGGTAAACAACATCCCCGTCGCTATGTGCTTGTTCGCCCACGGGACTAGGAACACATACGCCAGAGAGCATGAGTTTACGACCTTCGACCAGTCTATGAATATCGCTTGAAAATCCAATTCTCATATTACTTTTTCACATTAAAACGGAAGAACATAATGTCACCATCCTTTGGATAGTAACCTTTACCTTCTGTTCTAATCTTTCCCGCTTCTTTAACAGCGTGTTCACTTCCGAGTTCCTTGATTGCATCATATGGATAGACTTCCGCACAGATGAAACCTTTTTGGAAATCGGTATGGATAACGCCAGCGCATTCAGGAGCTGACATATTGTTTTTAAATGTCCAGGCACGGCATTCATCCGCACCAACGGTGAAGAATGTTGATAAATTTAATAATTTATATGTGGCTTTAATAACTTTTTCCAAGCCAGATTCTTTAACGTTTAATTCCGCTAAGTATTCTTTTCTTTCTTCTTCACTTAATTCAGATAAGTCGCTTTCAATTTGAGCGGAAACTGGAATGACTTGATTGTTTTCTTTAGCCGCATAAGCCAAAACATCTTGATAGTATTTGCAGTTATCCAAATCCATCAAGTCATTTTCACCAACGTTAGCGACGTAGATGATTGGTTTATCTGTTAATAAGTGATAATTGACTTTACAGTAAGCAATTTGATCTTCGGTAAGCTTTGCTTTTCTGGCTGGTAAGCCTTGTTCAAGAACTTCTTTCAAAGGCTTGAGAAGGCCCATTTCATAAATGGCTTCTTTATCTTTAGCGATTCTTGCTTTAGCTTCGCTCTTTTCAATACGTTTATCGACTGTATCTAAGTCCGCCATAACGAGTTCGAGATTAATAATCTCAATATCTCTAATTGGATCAACGGATTCTTCGACGTGAACGATATCAGCGTTTTCAAAACAGCGAACCACTTCAACGATAGCGTCGCATTCACGAATGTTAGCTAAGAACTTATTACCTAAGCCCTCACCATTGGAAGCGCCTTTGACTAAACCTGCGATATCAGTGAATTCCACAGTCGCAGGAATTTTTCTTTCAGGTTTAAAAATATTTGTTAAGAAATCTAATCTTTCATCAGGAACGTTAACAACACCTGTATTTGGATTGATTGTCGCAAACGGATAGTTCGCTGCTTCAACGTGTGAATTGGTAATCGCGTTAAAAAGCGTCGACTTTCCAACATTTGGTAATCCAACAATGCCTGCTTTTAATCCCATAATAGTGTTTTCCTCTTTTAGTGCGCTACTTATTATAAGGGAAAACGAAGAAATTACAAAACAAAATAAAATTTGTTTTATTGTTTAAGGGCATCAATCGGATTAATTTTATTAATTCTTCTGCTCATAAAGAAGCTGGAAATAATGGCAATAGAGAACGCTAAAGCAAACATTGGAAGGAATGCCACTGGGTTAAAAGAGAAATGAAAACTTGTCGATAAAGCATTTCCAATTTCCATATTCGCTACGAGTGAAAACATAAACAGTTCCGCACAAGCAGCCGCAAAGGAAATAAGGCATTGGATTAAGGAATGATAATAAAGAAACTTTCGACTTTCTTTTTTATTCACTCCGATACACCGAGCAAGAGCTATGTCCTTTCTTCCTTCCAAGATGTAGAGATAATTACAAATCGTTAGAAGAAGAATGGAAATCAATGTCGCGACTGCAGAGAAAATAATAAGGACAATTGTGATATAAAAACACACTGTATCAACACTCTCGTTAACATCACAAAGAGGGTTAATAGCGTTATAGTCAGGAAAGCCTTTTTTAAATAAGCTAAGACTATTATCAATCTTCTTAGAATCTCTTAACGAAAACGATATTGAAATCGTTTGCAATTCATAAGCACTGATACCGATTTTGCATTGATAAAATAACGATGTCCAATTCTTCTCATGATATATACAATTCTTATTTGAATCTATAAGACCAGTGACTACGAGTGGCACAACTACATAGTCACTGATTACCCCTCCATTGTTAGTTAAGGCTTCTTTTCTAGCGGTTGTCACATAGATAGTTTCGTTAACATCTTCTATATGACATTGCTCGGCAAAAGCTTTAGATATTGCTATTTCGTTTAGAGTCTTTGGTTTGCTGCCTTTTTGCAGGGTTTTTCCTTCAATTACTTCAAATCTAACCCCGTTTTGCAGACTTTTTGCGTAATTGCCACTTAAAACACCATCTGGCAGACTTTCCTCAAAATAGCCGTCTTTATTCTTCGATGTGAACTTATCTACAATCTCATTTATTTGTTCTTCATCTTTTGAGAAATACATCGTTTTTGAAAAGCCCATCATTAAGCTTTCTGGATAAATAAGAAAACCAGAGTTATTTCCATAGATTGGTGTAGTTAGATTACTATCATTATTCATAAAGTAATCAACGTGCCAGTTTGGAATATGGGCTACCGTATTAGTAAAGACATGAATACGATTTCGATCTTCAATATTCTTTCCATAATAGAGCCAAGGATAAAACATTTCGTCCGCGATTTCGAATATATATTTGTCCATTTCTTTATCATTTAGAAATAGGTTAAGCATTTTATCTCTATTTTCATCTGCTTTTAAATAGTAGATTTTCTTCATTACCCACGGTTCATTATCCCTTAATGAAAGAGCGTCATTGGTTGGAAATCTCATCATATCCTCAAACATATGTTCATTCCAAAGATGATTGCTGTGGTAAATCTTTAGACTGCTTTCTAATGTGAATCCTTTGATAGTTAATAGTTGTTCGTCAGTATAGTTCCAATCATAATTTGCTAAATCAAAATAGACATCTAGTGTGTTTCCTAATAGGTAGTTGCTTAGTGAATTGATGTTTCTATCGATTTGCAGTTCAAAGCACAAGTCTCTAAGTGTGACGTAGTCTAACGCAATGATAATTTCATCATCCTCTAGCTTTTGAATATCCTTTGGATATATTTTCGTATGTACATCTTCTAACCATTCAAATTCATTAATATGACGAGCGCTGAAACCAGAAATAACACTACGGCGATAGCCTTTAACAAACGCTAGTTCGTTTCTATCACAAAAGAACTTTTCAAAATTGCAGTAATAAGTAGTCCCTATATCTTTGATATATTCTGGATAAGATTCTTTGATATCATTCACTTCATAGAAATTAGCGGCGTATTGTCCTTGAATAGAACTGTTCTTATCTTTCAAACTAACAATAATAGAATTCTCGTCCACTATTTCGCGATAGGCTTGTTTGATGTTATCCGCGATTGTGGAAGATAATGCGAAAGCTAAGCCAACACCAATAAGGCCTAAGGAAGTCATTGTGTAGCAAAGACCGGTTCTTAGTTTCTTTTGTTTCATGGTGTGAAACGTATGTCTTATTAGAAAACTATCAGTGATTTTGATTTTCTCATTTGTCGCACCATTATCTAGGACTGGTAAATGGTCATGTGTCTTGAGTTCTTTTCTTTGCTCGGTAGTACTTGCTATTGTGCCGTTATCCATTTCAATAATCACATCGGCGTATTTCTTTGTAAGAGTTTGGTCATGAGAAACCATGATTACAATGGAACGCTTAGAAATCCTTTTTAAAATATCCATGATTTCTGTTCCTGTTTTCTCATCTAGTGCGCCAGTTGGTTCATCACAAAGGAGGACTACTGGATCATTAATCAATGAACGAGCAATAGCCACTCTTTGCTTCTCGCCACCACTTAGTTTATTAACTATTTGCTTTTCCTTTTCTGGTAGTCCAACTAAGGCCAATAGGTCACGACATTTTCTAAGCTTTTGAGACTTAGACATTGAGTACAAAGTTTCTAGTGGAAACAACAAATTAGCCAACACGGTCTCTGTTTCGAACAGTTTGAAGTCCTGAAAAACAAAGCCATAAGTGGTCAAACGTAAACGACTTAGGTCATCATCATTGAGCATCTCTATATTTTGATGTTGGGCTTGAATTGAACCTGAAAAACCAGTTAATCCTGCAATGCAGTTTAGGAATGTTGTTTTGCCAGAACCAGATGGTCCATATATGACATAGATGCCTTTATCTTTAAATTCAAAAGAGATATTTGATAATACTTTTCTATTTCCATAGCTTTTAGATAAATTATTAATCTTAATCATTAGCGTTTAATTCCTCCTTAAGAGAAATCTTCTTTGACAAAGAAATAGGAAGATAAGTTGCTAATAAGCAAATAAGTAAAGTCATTATGACGATTAACAAAGGAAATAAAAGTGGTCTTCCATGAAACGACATAAACGGAATATCTACGATATTAATCAACGAAGTGAATCTTTCTATTAAATGATTAAGAGGATTCTGGCTAACTAGAGCAATCACAAAGGATAGCACTATTCCTATTGCGCCTATCAGGCAGTTCTCAAATACATACAAGGAAGAGATATCTTCTCTTTTAGCCCCTATGCAAAGCAAGATAGCGGAATCTTTAATATCCTCAGCGTATGAAGCAAAGGAAATAATCCCAATAATCATTGCGGTACCCACTAACGCAATAGCAAGGAATATCTCCATACCTACACTTGCAGCATCCACTAAGGAGAATAACGTTCCTTCTACAGTTAAAGCGTTACTATTGAGGCTATATTTCTCATCTAGACGCTTTTTCATCTCTTTTAACTGGTACACATCCCCACTATTTTTAAGGAAGACGCGATGTGAATAATTAGCGATATATTCATTATCGGAAGCAGACATGATTCTATCTTTCCAACTAGTTTCACCTAGATATTCAGATAGATTATTTAGAAGTGTTTCTTCCATATATTTGTCTAAAGCCTTATATGAGTAATAAACCTTAGGAGTGTTAAGGAACGTAAGTTCTTTAACAACAGCCACTATTTCAACTAGACGGTCGTATACGAAATAATCAGTTATATATGGTTTTTCGATGTCGCTGGTGTAATAAGTAAACGTTCCAGTATCTTTTAATCGAATATAGGTGTTAAGTGGTTCGCCTTTTGTTTCCTTTTTTAGATAGTCATAAGCTGTTTGATTAATAACCACCATATTCAAAGTATCAATGACGGGCAATTTACCTTTAGATAGTAGGCTTTTATCAATGGACTGATCACAAAAAGAGTAGACAGGTGTATATGTTAAACCGTTTATTTCTCTATCGCCTATATATGTGTCTATAGCGGGCGTTACTAGCGAATCATAGGAATAACAAAAGTGTAAGAAATCATATTCACTACTTAATTCATCTATTTCTTCTTCACTAGCGCGTAATGTCTGTATAAGTGTTATAGGCGATTCATCACTTACTATTTTGTTTTCTTTACTAATGGAGGCCACTCCATAATCAAACTGTCTTTCGGTTGATTTCATAATGGAGTCATGCGCACCATTACTAAAACCAAATATCAACATACTAGCGGTTCCACCGATTGTGACCGCTAAGATGGAGAAGATATTTCTTTTAAACCTTTTAGCGAAGTTGTGAGTAATGATTTTCCCATACCAGTTGGGATTACTCTTTGTTTCTTCTGCTTCGATATGACGTTTACCGTTTATTAGCTTTATCTTTTCATCTTGGATAACTCTTCCATCTTTCATATGGATAATACGGTCACTATATCTTCTAGCGAGTTCTTCGTTATGAGTAACCATAATCACTAATGATGTTTTGCTAGCCTCTTTTAACGATTCCATGACTAGCAAGGCATTATCTTTATCTAAAGCGCCTGTCGGTTCGTCCGCTAAGATGACCTTAGGTTTATTTATGAAGGCGCGCATAATAGCGATTCTTTCTTTTTCACCACCAGATAATTTGGAACATGGTTTATCTAATAAGTCTTTATTAATAGAAAACTTATCTATCAAAGATAGAGCCTTTTCTTTTGCAATCTTAAAACTATCCCCATTTAATAAACAAGGGAGCATGATGTTATATAAAGCGGTTTGGCTTTCTAATAAGTGATAATGTTGAAAGATATAACTGATTTCACTTTTTCTAAAAGCCACTAGTTGTTTTTCTTTATATTTAGCAATGTTATCGCCTTTATAATAAACCGCTCCCTCGCTTGTTTTATCTAAACCACCGATAAGATTAAGCAAAGTTGATTTTCCGCAGCCAGATTTGCCTAAAATGCTGATTAAACCAGTTTCAGAAAAAGATAAAGAGATGTCTTTGAGGACATATTTCTTTTCGTTCTTATTAATAAGATATGCTTTGGATACTCTGTTTAGTTCAATGAGTGGCATAAAAAAATCCCTCTATTAATTAAATAGGGGGAAATTTTCATTTTTGTCCAAAAAACTTTTAGTGATCTAATGGTTGATCGTATGGAGCATCTTCCATTTTGACCGCCGCTGGGACTTTTGGTAAGCCTGGCATTGTCATAATCGCACCGGTTAATGGAACGATGAAGTTAGCACCAGCGGATAATCTCACTTCACGGATTGTGACTGTGAATCCTTTTGGAGCGCCTAACACTTTTGGATCATCAGTTAATGATTGTGGTGTTTTAGCAATACAAATTGGAGTCTTATCAAAGCCTAACTTTGTGAAATCTTCGATTTGCTTATTAGCGATATCGGTATAAACGACTTCACCCGCACCATAGATTTCTTTACAAATGGTTTCAATCTTAGCCTTGATTGGAAGATTGACATCATATAATGGGTGATATTTTGATTCTTTAGTTTCAAGGATGTTCATCACGGCTTTAGCAAGCGCTGCACCACCCTTACCACCATCAGCGAAGGCTGAGCAGTAAGCGTGTTCATAACCATTTTCTTCACACCATTTGCTTAACCAAGCTGTTTCAGCTTCGGTATCACTAGCGAAGTGGTTGATACAAACAACCGCTGGGACACCATATTTTTCAACGTTTTCAATGTGTTTCTTTAAGTTGCAGACACCATTCTTAAGAGCTTCAACGTTTTCATTAGCGAGTTCTTCAAATGGTTGACCACCATGCATCTTAAGAGCACGGATTGTAGCGACAACGACAACTGCGTCTGGTTTTAAACCAGCAACACGACATTTTATGTCTAAGAATTTTTCAGCACCAAGGTCAGCACCGAAGCCTGCCTCTGTGACCACAACTGGGGCTAACTTAAGAGCCATCTTTGTAGCGATGATTGAGTTACAACCATGAGCAATATTAGCGAATGGACCACCATGGATAATAGCAGGATTGCCTTCTAATGTTTGAACGAGGTTTGGATTTAAGGCAGTAATCATGAGTTTCATGATTGCGTGACTAATTCTTAATTGTCTTAAGAAGACAGGTTTTTCATCATAGCTATACGCTACGATAATGTTGTTGATTCTATTCATGAAATCATCAACGTCTTTGGATAAGCAGAGAATTGCCATCATTTCAGAAGCGACAGTAATGACGAATTCTTCTTGTCTTGGAGCAACTTTAGTTTCACCTTCAGAAACAGTAACTTTTCTTAAGGCTCTATCGTTCATATCAAGGGCTCTCTTCCAGAGAACTCTTTCAGGATTGATATTTAATTCATTACCTTGCCAGATTGAGTTATCAATGCAGGCGGCAATTAAGTTAATAGAACTTGTTAAGGCATGCATATCGCCTGTGAAGTGTAAGTTGATATCTTCACTTGGGACGACAAGGGCTTTACCACCACCCGTAGCGCCACCTTTGATGCCAAAGACTGGACCAAGGGATGGTTCTCTTAAACACACTAATGAAGGAACACCGATATAGCGTAAGCCATCATGTAAACCAATGGAGGTAGTTGTTTTACCTTCACCAGCTTTAGTTGGAGTAATCGCTGTTACTAATACTAGTTTACCGTTAGGACGATCTTTTAATTCGTCCATAATCTTTAATGAGATTTTTGCCTTATCATAACCAAAAGGAATAAGGTATTTCTCATCAACATTAATCATTTTTGCTACATCGAAAATGTTTCCCATAAATAGAACCTCTCTTTAAATTCATTTGCTATCTATTATGCCATTCAAAATATATTTTGCAATAACTAATCCTGCACTTGATGGCACCATCATTGTGGAATATAGTTTTTCGGCATTTCTTTGTGGTATTTCTTCGGAGATAACTACGTTAATCTTACTCAAATCTAATTCTGCTTTCTTAGCTTCATATCTAATTTTCTTCGCTAATGGATCATTACGAGTTTGATTTAATTTACTAACTCTAACTTGTTCTGGATTAAAACGATTAGCCATACCTAAAGACATGATTGATGGAATATTATGTTCTTGCGCCTTTTTAGCGAGGAATAATTTGCCTTCCACATCATCAATCGCATCAACGATATAATCTATCTTTTGATTGAAATCAAATTCTTGGGCTTTACCTTTGAATGCTTTGATATCTAAATCAGGATTAATCATTAATAATCTTTCCTTAGCGGCTTCGACTTTATCTCTTGCAATATCTTTACTGGTATATAAGATTTGACGGTTCAAATTGCTTGGATCAACTTTATCAAAGTCCACGATAATAAAATGGGCTACACCAGTTCTCGCTAAAGCTTCAAGAGCGGTGCCACCAACACCACCTAAACCAAAAACAGCGATAACTTTATCTTGGATTTTATTGAAGTTATCTTCCCCTAATAAACCAATGGAACGTGCAAATATCTCTTTATTCATTTGTGGCCTCTTTCAAGAGTTCTTCTCTAGTGGCAAATTCTTTGCAAGGTAATTGATGCTTAAAGAATGTAACCTGCCTTTTAGCGTAGTTTCTTGTTCTCTTTTTGATGAGTTCTTTGCATTCTTCTAAGGTACACTTACCTTCTAAATAATCAATTACTTCTTTATATCCAATTGCCGCTTTCGCGGTTAATGATAAGTCGTATTTATTTAGTAGTCCTTTAACTTCATCTACTAAGCCATTTTCAAACATTTGGTCGACACGGGCATTAATATTCTCATATAATTCTTCTCTATTTGGATTGATGAAATAGAATCTCACATCCTCATTTTTAAAGAACAACGCGTGTTCTTGTTTATCAATGCTTTCAGACTTATTAGACTCATGAGTTCTAGCGATTTGAAGCGCTCTTATGACTCTCTTACGATTGTTCATATGAATAGTTTCTGTGGCCTTCATATCAACTTGCTTAAGCATCTCGTAAAGTTCTTCATTAGATAACTCTTCTAAGTCAGAAACATCCGCTTCTTCTTCGTCTTCAAAAACATAATCATAAAGTGCGGCTCTAATATATAAGCCAGTGCCACCACAAACGATGATTGTTGGATATTTCTTTTTAAGTTCTAAATAGGTCTTTCTAAAGTCTTCTTGATATTCCTTGACGGAATAGGATTGATTTGGTTTAACGATATCTAAAAGATAATGTTTCTTATAATCTTCACTATCTTTTTCCACTTTAGCGGTACCAATATCCATTTCTTGATAGATTTGAAAAGCATCTCCATTAATGATTGGAGCGGAATATTTCTTTGATAATGTTAAAGCTAAGGATGTTTTTCCTGATCCTGTAGGACCTACAATGACTATAAGCATGGTCTTATTATAACAAAAAATGCGATTTTATTCGCATTTATTATTTAGAGTAGAATTCTTTAATCTTTTCCCAATCTTGAGCTTCTTTTAAAATCTCTTGAATGTTCATACCGTTTTTTGCGGTTCTATTTGTGCCCCACTTTAATTTGAAGGTTTTAAATAGTAATTCCTTTGATTTCTTTGATGGAGACTGATTCATTAACTCAAGGAGGAAATCTTTTAACTCATCATTATATCTATTCATGATAATAGAAGCCGCTCCAAAGGAATCTTCCTTTTCACCAGTTAAGACAATATTAATCAATTCGTAAAAGTCACCGAGAGGTAACTTATAAAAGCCATTCTCATCACCCCAGCCATAGTCATAAAGTTGGCATTTGACCCATTCCGAGTTATCTGATTCACGGAAGAATCTACCATCTTTTTCAACTAAGCCAAAATCAGCGGCGATTTCCTTATTAAAAAGGGTACTCATTAAAAAGTATTTCATAGTTATTTAATTAACGATTGAATAGTTTTAAGTAATTCCATCAAAGCTTCTTTACTAGCTTGATAATTTACCACAATTAGATGGTTATCATAAAGGGCTTGAAGATTATTGGCCTCGTTAAGTTTTCCGTTGGCTCGCAGATTAGCGATATTGTGCTTTAATTCAATCACATCTTCGCTATTTTCGTATAAATCTTTATATTTGAGATACTCCTTCATCTCTGGAGTTTCATCAAGCGCAGCCTTTAATTCTTTAGCCTTTTCAATGACTTTATCCATTAACAATTTCTCCCATCATGGAATAGGTATGAGATTCATTGATTTTCACCTTAACGATTTTACCAATCATTGATTCATCACCCTTAAAGTGAACGAGTTTATTTTCTTCTGTATAACCAGAATACATGTCTTTATCAGTCTTACTCACACCATCGACGAGGACATCATATGTTTTACCCACCATAGTTTTACTATGGGCTTCAATGTGTTTCTCTAAGTGTTTAACAAGTTCCATAAATCTTTTGGACTTTGTTTCATAAGAAACGTTGTCTTCAATCTTCGCAGCAGGTGTACCTTTTCTAGGTGAATAGATAAAGGTGAACGCTGCTTCGTATTTGATTTCATCAACGATTGTTAATGTATCATTGAATTCTTCATCAGTTTCATTTGGGAAACCAACAATAATATCAGTGGATAACGCTAAGCCTGGAATCTTTTCGCGCATTTCTTTAACTAGAGCGAGATAAGTTTCTCTTGTATATCTTCTACCCATAGCCTTTAAAACACGGTCATTACCGGATTGCACAGGAAGATGGATAAACTTCATGATATTTGGGTATTTTGCGATCACATCTATCATCTTTGAGGAGAAATCCCATGGGTGAGAGGTGGTAAATCTAAGTCTAGGAACACCTAATTTAGCGACCGCTTCTAATAAGTCAGCAAAGTCTTTTCCTTCATCTAAATCTTTGCCGTATGCATTAACATTTTGACCTAAAAGAGTAATTTCTTGATAGCCATTATCGATTAATTCTTGGCATTCTCTTAAGACATCTTCAAAATGTCTACTTCTTTCTTTGCCTCTGGTATATGGAACAATACAATACGTGCAAAATTTATCACAGCCATACATGACGTTAACATAAGCTTTGTAGGTATTGTTTCTACAAGCAGGTGTAATTTCAATAACTTCACCTGGTTTACTTTCAATAGCCACCACTCTTTCATTAGTGGTTCTTACATCATAAACAAGAGAATATAATTGAGCGATTTCATGGGTACCGAAATAAAGATTTACTTCAGTAAATGTTTCCATGAGTTTCTTTAATATTTCTGGTTGTTCCACCATACATCCACATATCGCTAAGACTAATTCTTTATTCTTTTTTCTTAAGTGTTTAAGGTTACCGATTTCACCATACACTTTATCTTCAGCGTTTTCTCTTACCGCACATGTATTAATAATGATTAAAGAAGCTTCTTCTGGTTTATCAGTTTGGACATAACCAACATCCTCTAATAAGCCACGCATTGTTTCTTCATCTCTGACATTAGCTTGGCAGCCATATGTATGGATATAATACTTTTCACCTTTTACTAAGGCTTCTAATTGATCTTTTTTATCAAAAGTAGCAGGCATGAAAACAGTCGCACTCTTTTTACGAGAGGCGGCTTTAAGCATATCTGGAGTATTAATAATTTTTGTTTTCATATTACTTTTCTAAATAATAAATTGGAAAGATTTGATTCGCAAGTCCAGTGATATCATCGATATCAAGAACCACTGCGGAGAAGACTCCCCTACCTTCATCTGGAGTTTGGAATTTGCTTTGTTTGCCGTAGATAATCTTTTCTACGACTGTTTCCTTGGTGCAACCTAAGACACCATCCGCAAAGCCGGTCATACCGACATCACTAATGAAGGCTGTGCCATTTGGTAAAACATGAGCGTCATTAGTTTGAACGTGGGTATGTGTACCTAAAACTGCAGATACTTTGCCATCTAGGGCGAACGCAAGGGACTGCTTTTCACCAGTGGCTTCCGCATGGAAATCGATGATGTGGATGGTCGCTGGTTCCTCCTCGGCTAATAAGTTGAGGATGGAATAATATGGAGCGTTAACTTCTTCGTTCATAAAGGCACTTCCTAAGATATTTGTGACTCTTACTGAAACGTCGTTTACTTCAAAGACAACACTGCCTTCACCTGGGAATTCTTTTAGTAAATTGTATGGTCTAACTAAACGATCAACTTGATTGATGTAGCGGAGGATATCACTCTTACTCATGTAGTGATTACCTAAAGTAATCGCATCCACACCGGCATCGACAAGTTCAAAGTATTGATTTCTTGTTAAGCCTTTACCGTGCGAGGCATTCTCGCCGTTAGCAATAACAAAATCAATATCGTATTTTTCTACGTAGTAAGGAACTCTTTCCTTTAGCATGCGTCGACCAACACGACCGACCACATCTCCGATAAATAGTATTTTCAAATTGTAATCTTTCTATGAAATAGGGCTACTATTTCGCGGTTTCTATTGCACGATATTCACGAATGACAGAAACTTTGATTTGACCTGGGTAGGTCATTTCGTTTTCGATACGTTCTTTGATGTCTCTTGCTAATTTGAAGGCACCAATGTCGTCAATCTTTTCTGGAATAACCATGACACGTAATTCACGGCCAGATTGCATCGCGTATGATTGATAAACACCATCGTATGACTTGCAGATTTCTTCAAGTTGTTCAATACGTTTGATGTAGTTTTCTAAGATTTCACTTCTAGCACCTGGTCTAGCAGCACTTAATGTATCAGCGGCTTGGACTAAGTTAGCGATGATGTATTTAGCAGGAACATCACCATGGTGAGATTCAATAGAGTTGATAACAACATCACCTTCACCATACTTCTTAGCAAGTCTAGCACCGATTTCAACGTGGCTACCTTCCATTTCAAAGTCAGCGGCTTTACCGACATCATGTAATAAGCCAGCGCGTTTAGCTAAGTTTTGATCTAAGCCAAGTTCAGCGGCCATGATGCCACATAAGTAGGCAACTTCCACAGAGTGGTCTAAAGCATTTTGACCATAAGAGGTACGGTATTTTAAACGACCGACATAGTCGAGTAATTCTTTGTTGATTCTTGGTAAACCAAGTTTAAAGGCCACTTCTTGACCAGCTTTATGAATGGATTCGTCGACTTCTTTCTTACATTTTTCAACGATTTCTTCAATTCTTCCTGGTTGAATACGGCCGTCTTTAATTAAAGCTTCAAGAGATAATCTAGCAATTTCTCTTCTAATAGGATTGAAGCAGCTGACGGTAATAACTTCTGGAGTGTCATCGATGATGAGATCAACACCGAGGAGTTGTTCTAAGGAACGAATGTTACGACCTTCACGGCCAATGATACGACCTTTCATTTCATCACTTGGTAAAGCGACAACAGAAACTGTTCTTTCGTTTGTGACGTCTTGCGCGTATCTTGTGAGGGCTAAGCCTAATAACTCTTTAGCCTTTTCATCACATTCTTCTTTCGCTTCTTCTTCTTTTTGCTTAATGAAGGCAGCGATTTCTTTACTGACTTTACTTTCTACACGGTTGAATAATTCATCACGTGCTTCTTGTGTGGACATTTGTGCAACTTTCTCAAGTTCGACGATAATGCTATCAATCTTTTCTTGAAGAGAGGCATCTTTCTTGTCCAATTCTTTGAGACGTCTAGATAATGTTTCGTTCTTTTCATCTAAAGCATTTTCTTTAGCTAAAAGAGCGGCATCACGACGATCAATGTTTTGTTCTCTTTGGTTAAGAGATCTTTCTTGGTTTTGTAATTCTTGTTTTCTTTCGTGGATTTCTTTGTTGGCTTCTTGCTTCATTTCATTAATGGCTTGTTTACCATCAATTTGTGCGTTCTTTGTAATGTGTTCGGCTTTAATTTCCGCTTCACGAATGATTTTCTTAGCACTGTTTTTAACGATGCTTTGTCTGATAAAAGGCACTAAAAACATTAAAGCAGCGCCAAGTAAAAGACAAACAATACCAACGACAATAAGAACCCATACTGGTACTTCTGGCATAATAATTGTGTCCCTTTCTATTATGTAAAATAAGTTAGTCTACAAGTAGACTTTACCTAAAATGTTTCCTATCAAAAAAGATAGCGGTAAGCATTTTTTATAATCAACAGGTGAAACCTGATAACAAAGTTCTCGAATGAGAATATATAGGTAAGTATCTTTCGAGGATACAAAATTATTATAGAACGACGATTAAATAATGTCATTATTTTTGTGTTTTCAAGGTTAGAGTGTGTAGTATAAAAAACCACAAGAACGAATCCTCTAAAACACTTTATGGTATAAGTCTAAAGGGATTCTTTTTTTATCCCAGTTTAATCAGCAAAAAGAAAAGCCCTTGATGGGCTTTCTAATTTCGTTTTTTATCGAATTATTTATCTTCGACAACGCCGGTTTTGATCTTTTCTAAAAGTTCATTTGCGACGTCTTCGTTTTCTTTCAAATAAGCTTTCGCAGCATCACGGCCTTGAGCAATCTTGCTACCATTATATTCGAACCAAGAACCCGCTTTTTTGATGAGGCCTAATTCGACAGAACGGTCGAGAATTTCGCCTTCTTTTGAGATGCCTTGACCATAGATGATATCGATTTCACATTGTTTAAATGGTGGGGAAACTTTGTTTTTAACAATTTTCACACGACACGTATTACCAATGATATCTGCACCTTGCTTAATAGCTTCTGTACGACGAATATCGATACGGACGGAAGCATAGAACTTTAACGCACGACCACCAGAGGTTGTTTCTGGGTTGCCGTACATCACACCAACTTTTTCACGTAATTGGTTGATGAAGATAACTGCACATTCTTTCTTATTGAGAATACCAGCGATTTTACGCATTGCTTTACTCATTAAGCGAGCTTGTAAACCGACTGAACTATCGCCCATTTCCCCGTCTAATTCAGCTTGTGGGACCAAAGCCGCAACACTATCAACGACGATTAAGTTGATACTGCCAGAATCAGCAAGCATTTCAACGATTTCTAATGCTTGTTCACCATTGTCTGGTTGGGAAAGGATTAATTCATTAATATCAACACCCAAATTTTTCGCATAGAGTGGATCGATAGCGTGTTCAGCATCAATAAAAGCTGCACGACCACCATTCTTTTGACATTCAGCAATCGCATGTAATGCTAATGTGGTTTTACCACTACTTTCAGGTCCAAAGATTTCGATGATTCTACCCTTTGGGTAACCACCGACACCAATCGCTTCATCGATTAATAATGAACCAGATGGAATGGCATCAACATCGACCGTTTCTCTATCGCCTAAACGCATGACAGCGCCCTTACCATAGAGCTTTTCAATTTGCTTCAACGTTTCATCTAACGCATCGGCTCTAACATTTTCTTTTTCTTTTGCCATATAAGGAACTCCTTCTATTAATTAAATAGGTGTGATTTTTGAATTTTGTCCAAAATTTTTATTATTTTTTTATATTTTTTCTAGTAGCGCTAGCGCTAAAGAAATTGCATCCTCTTGAATTTTATTTCTATTTCCCTCTAATTGGTAGCCAAATGCTTCAACTTTTTCTTTACTGGCTAATCCAATATAGATTTCACCAACTGGTTTTCCTTCCATTGCGTCAGGACCAGCATTGCCAGTAAAGGAGATACAAACATCAACGTTGAGCTTTTCTCTACCTAACTTTGCCATTTGATAGGCAATTTCATTAGAGACTACACCATACTTATCGACATCTTCTTGGCAGATACCAAGTAAACGAACTTTCTCTTCGGTAGCGTATGTTACTAGTGCACCTTTATAGAATTTAGAGGCGCCAGGGACTGCGGTAATCTCGCGAGCAAATAAACCACCTGTAAAAGATTCAACAGAACCTAATGTAAGTCCTTTTTGACGAAATAGGGAGTTGATATCTTGTACAGTAGCCATCTTATTTTTCTTCCTTGAAGACGTGACGATTTTGTACGACGTAGATAATACCAGAAACCACTGAAGCAATTGTCGCTAAATAGACAATGAAGTCAGCGATGTGTAAGCCTTGTGGCCAATTGGCATCGAAATATCTGAATGGGAAACCATTGAGTAAGACTGCACCAATGGCGACCATTTCTAAAACTGTTTTTAATTTGCCGAAGATATTCGCGGCAATAACTTTGCCTCTACTTGCGGCAATGAATCTTAAGGCATCCACAACGATGTCACGTGCGACTAATAGAAGCGCACACCACATGTTGAAGCTAATAACGTTATCAGCGTTTGGAACGTATCTAGCAAAGATACCTGGAGCGATTAAGAAGATAACTAATGAATTGATAAGAAGTTTATCGGCTACTGGATCAAGGAATTTGCCTAAGTCAGTAACTTGATTGTTCTTTCTTGCTAAGTAGCCATCAAGATGGTCTGTATAACAAGCTAGGACAAAGAAAACAAATAGAATTAAGAACACTAAATTAATACCCGTGTTGCCTAATTCGATGGTTTGCCATCCTGGGATAACGCTTAAAACAAAAAGCGTAATAATCATTAATACAATTGCAACGATTCTAGCGAATGTGATCTTTGTTGGTAAATTCATTGTTTCTCCTTAGTGAGTATCCGGTCCTATAAGCCATGTTCTGTTTTGACAATCATTTATCTAGGCAAATGCCTACAAGGTTTAATTCGGTTCTCTCTCCTTGTCTCCCCTACCAAATTTGGGTTTCTCGCTTGTGGGGTTTACCGCGTTCCACTTTATTGTTTCCAATAAACTACGTCACTGTGGCACTTTCAGGGAATAGACCATGGTTTCCTTTAGGTTTCTTCCCGCCGTTACGTACTCCTACGTACCTAGCGTTATCTTTTCCGCTAGCGCAATCACTACGAGCATCACAGCTCGTGCGAGCATGGACTTTCCTCTACAATAGCAGCGATTGTCCAGACCGGATTATTTTTTACTTGATGGTGTCAGGATTGTAACCGTGAGCCCAGAGGAATTTCTCTAAGGCGTTAATCTTCCTGACTAACTCGATATTGTCAGTTGTGACATTATCGCTGGATTTAATATTGGTGAAGCGTGCTTTATATCTTTCTAATTCGACTTCGATTTTTCTTTTTTCACTTTCCAAGACTTTGTTCTTATTGGTTAATGATTCGTATTCCTTTAAAGGAATAACCACATTCGCCTCAACAAGTTTATAGTCTTGAATAATCATGTCTAGGAACTTATCAACTTCTTCCGCATCATAAGCATTTGAGTTAATGATTGGGAAAGTGTGATCTAAGATTGTTTTAGAGTTAAGAAAAAGCTTTACTGCCATATTTGCTCCATTTCTTATATAATATAAGAGAAAATAGCATAATTCAATCTTTTTTCTTTTGAAAAAAGAGAAATTAATGGTATACTATCAAAAGATTTTATGAAGAAATTTGAAAGATTATTAAAAGGTCATAAATCACTAGTCTTCCTAGACTTCGAAGGCACTCAGTTCTCTCACGAGATGATTGCCATCGGTGCAGTACACGCAGTGATTGACCGCCATGGTTATATTAAGAAAAGTAAGAAACCATTCAGAATTTACGTTAAGGCTCACAATAGAGTGGGCAAAATTGTCACAGATTTAACTGGCATCACCGAAGATATGCTTAAGCAAAAAGGTGTGACTTTCTTTACGGCAATGAGTGAACTTAGAAAATATGTTGGCTTATCCTTTAAGAAATCATCATTTATTACCTTTGGTAATCACGATATGAAGATTTTATCTTCCTCTATCTCTTATAGCTTTGATTTCCCAAAAGAAATCGTTCAATGTATTCAACAAAACTACATTGATTTCAGTGCTTTCATCTCTGAGTTCATGAGAGATGATAAGGGCAATCCACTTTCTTTAATTAGATATTGTGATGCCTTTGGTGTTAAACAAGCTGGTCCCGCACATGATCCTGCGGTGGACGCAGAAAACTTAGCGTGGTTATATGACGCCACCATGAGAAAGAGCAATCTCTTATTAGAGGAATATAAGAAAGTCTTAAAAACATTCAATCACTTCCCAGTTCCTGTTGCCGCAGTTTTAAAAAAACTTGCCAGCAACGAAGATGTATCATATAAAGAGTTTGAAGAAGAAATAAGAAAATATATCGCATGAGATACCCAAACGGCAAAACTTATCAAAAGAAAGAAAGCGATAATAAAACCGAAAAAACTCATCGCACCCTTTTAAGTGCGGCAAACCGTGGTATGTCTTTAGAAGAAGACATTAATCTTTCTAATGACTATTATCGTGATATGGGTATTGCCCTCATTAATAAAAGACCAACTCCGATTAACATCGTTAAAGTAGATTATTCTAAAGGCGCGAGAATTACTGACGCCTATTTTGAAAAGCAATCCACCACTGACTATAACGGCGTTTATAAAGGCAGATATATCGATTTTGAAGCAAAGAATACTAAATCAAACACTGCTTTCCCATTAAGTAACATTAGCGAGCACCAAATCGTTCACCTAAAGAATGTTCTTAAGCATGGAGGTATTGCGTTCTTTATTATCTCTTTCCAAATGAAAGATGAAATCTATTTATTAGATGCTTCTTTTGTCATTAACTTTTATGAACATGGCGATAGAAAATCTATCCCTTATGAAGTATTCAAAAAGGATGCTGTTTTAATTAAACAAGACTACGCACCTAGACTTCATTATCTTGACGCTGTAGACCAATTATATTTCAAATAATTACTTGCCTTTATACATGCACATGTCGCTTATTTTGCAGTTTTCACACTTCGGTGAGCGCGCCATGCAATAGTATCTACCAAAATGAATTAATTGGTGATGCGACTTAATCCATCTCTCTTCAGGGATGATTTTTTTAAGTTTTCTTTCGACATCAATTGGTTCATCATCTTTTTTAGCAAGATTTAATCTTTTACTAATTCTTAAGATATGAGTGTCCACTGGTAAATCTGGAATTTGGAATATTTCCGCTCGAATCACACCAGCGGTTTTATTACCAACTCCTGGTAAAGTCATAAGTTGTTCTTTATCAGAAGGCACCACTCCGTTAAAACGTTCCACTAAATCTTTAACAATACCTTTAAGGTTCTTAGCTTTGTTTTTATATAAACCTATTGGTTTAATGATTTTTTCAATACTTTCTAAAGGAGCATTATAAAGAGCGTCCAAACTTGGATATTTCTTAAACAATATTGGTGTCACTGCATTAACCGATTTATCGGTTGTTTGGGCGGATAACATCACTGCGATTACTAGTTCATAATCTTTTGCATATAAAAGTTCACACTTAGCAGTGGGTAATATTTCATCTAAATAATCTAATAAAGGCTTGATATTAGTCTTCATCGTCTTCATCAAGCCATGGAGTTTTTGCGATACGAATGGTTTCTTCTAAATTATTAGTCCAATCATCATTGATGGATGTTTTACCTTCGGCTTCAAGTTCTTCTCTTTTGGCCCATGTTAATAAAATCTTATCAACGGATTTAATTGATTTCTTACCTTGGCTTACCGCTTCTTTTAAAGCGTTGATAATCACTTCGTCAGTATAGCCCATCGCTACCCACTCTCTAATGGTGGACACTTCTGTTGGGGATAAGCTACGTCCTAATTCGACTTGGAAGTTTTCATATATATTTGTGAGTTGATCACTAATGGTCTTATTGTTTCTAACTTCGTTTTCCTTAGAAACACTGATTTGGAACTCACGATAAAGTCTTTCTTTAAGTGGGTTTAATGAAGTCACTGTTTTACCATTTGCGGTTGTGTATTCAATTAATCCACGTGTTAATAAATCAGCGAGTAAACGGTCGATTTCCTTAATGTCTAAAGACATCTTCAAAGATAAAATATCAGCGGTCACAAAAGTATCACCATATGAAATAAGGTGATCCATCATTAAGATGATGGCTAATTGGTTCTCACTGATTTTGAGTTTCTTATAGTTTTCTAAAAGTAAGAAATGGAAATCTACTGCTTCACTAATCATGCTATTACTTTATCACACCCACTAGGTTTGCTATATCAAATTGTGCAAAAATATTATTCTTTTCGTTTTGATCAACGACTGAATCATCGATTTTGTTTAGTTCGCTTCTAATCTTCGCGTCTGTAATATTTTTTAATAAATCAAAGTTATCATGCATGGCTTTTAATAACGATTCTTCGATTCTTAAATGATGCATTAGGTGAAATCTAATCGCTCTTAAGATTCTTAGTGGGTCTTCTTTGATTCTAATGTCAGGATCTCCCACCATTCTTAAGATACCATCTTTTAAGTCTTGTTCACCATTACAGTAATCAATGACCTTTAAATCTTTATTCATATATAGCGCGTTCACGGTAAAGTCTCTTCTTAAGTAATCTTCTTTTAAATTTTTAACAAAGATGATTTTACTTGGGTGACGGCTATCTTCATAAGAAGATTCTTTTCTTAAAGTTGTGATATCAAACTTAAGGCCTTCTTTGGTTTTATATTTCAAGGAGCCAAATCTCTTAAATGTCTTATCGATATCTGGTAAGAAAGCGATTACTTCTTCAGGAGTAGCTTCAGTCACCGCATCCATATCCGTTAATGGTTCGTTTAAAAGATAGTCTCTAACGGTACCACCGACGAGATATAATTCATAACCATGTTTATTAAACTCCTTAGCAAGTTCAATATATATCGCAAGATTCTTGTCCATGCTCTTATTCTACACTTTTTAAAAAAGAAGGCACAAAAAAACCAGCGTTTCCGCTGATTTTCTTTTAAACTGAACTACGCGTTCAATTTGCCTTTTAAAGCTTTAGAAAGTCTGAAGCTCACTGAACGGGATTCGGCAATCTTAATGCGGGTATGTTGTTTTGGATGTGTACCATCGCGGGATTGACGGGTCTTTGGTGTGAAAACACCGAAGTTAGTGATGTTGACTTCTTGGCCTTCTAATAAGGCTTTTTCAATTTCACCGAAACAAATGTCCAATGCTGCACGAGCGTCTTTTTTGGATAAATGCGCTTCATCTGCAACAATTTGAACAAGGTCTCTTCTGTTGAATTTCTTCATGTTCAAATGCTCCCTTTTTGTTGAAATGAATTAGCAAGATAATCCTTTTCAAGTTTTAGTATAGCACTTAATTTAAAAAATGTGTGATTTTTTATATGACAATCATGAGATTTTTATTTTGATTGGTTCGTTCGTTTTTTCAAAACGATGCGAATTGGTGTTCCATCAAAATTAAATGTATCTCTCAAACGATTTTCGATATATCTTTGGTATGAGAAGTGCATGAAATTAGGATCGTTTACAAACAAAACAATGGTTGGTGGAGCGCTACTAACTTGTGATGCATAGAGGATTTTTAATCTTCCACCATTGAAGTTTGGGGCCTGATTCATGATTTGGGCGTCTTGCATGACCTCATTTAGCAAACTTGTCTTGATTCTGGTGTAGTATGCAGCGTGCACTGTATCAAGGGTTTCAAACAAGGTATCAAGTCTTTGTTTTTTAAGAGCGGAAACGAAGACAACTGGCGCATAATCAAGGAACTTATATTCTTCACGAATGATTTTGACATAATCACTCATGGTATTAGTTTGTTTATCAACTAAGTCCCATTTATTAACAACGATGATAATAGCTTTATGTAAGTCGGTAGCGTATTGAATGACGTGTTTATCTTGTTCAGTAATGCCTTCTTTACCATCGAGCACTAATAAAACGATTTCACTTCTTTCAATAGCCTTTAGCGCGCGTATCGCGGAATATTTATCAATTGATTCATAAATCTTACCGCGTTTTTTAAGACCAGCTGTATCGATAACTAAATAGTTCTTACCATTTCTGTTAAATGGGGTATCGATAGAGTCTCTGGTCGTACCAGAGATATTGCTAACGATAACACGATCTTGATTCAAGATAGCGTTAGTTAAAGAAGATTTACCAACGTTAGGTCTACCAACGACACAGAAGGTGACTTTGTCTTCTTCTAATTCTTCAGTATTTTCAGGTAAGTATTTAATGATTTCATTTAAGATGTCACCGATACCAATACCATGCGCGCCAGAAACAACATGAGGTTCACCAAGACCTAAGCCATAGAATTCTTGTGCATCCGCCATATGGGAACCTTCATCAATTTTATTAACAGCTAAAATAATTGGCTTATTTACTTTTCTTAAAATGGTTGTAACCACTCTATCATCAGTGGTAATTCCGAGTTTGCCATCCACCACAAACACGATCACGTCTGCCTCATTTATAGCGATTTCCGCTTGCATACGGATTTGTTCTTGGAATGGTCTATTAACGATTTCAATACCACCCGTATCAATTAAAGAGAAGTGACGACCAAGCCATTCACATTGACCGTAAAGTCTATCACGAGTGATGCCCATTTCATCATCGACAATGGCGTGTCTTTCGCCAATCATACGATTAAAAATCGTCGATTTGCCGACGTTAGGTGAGCCAACAATTGCAACGATTCCTTGAGCCATATTCTTATTTCTTCTCCGCGAGTTTTCGATCAATGATTTTATTAACTTCTGCAACCACTTCATCAATGGTTAAATCAGAAGTATCTAAATGAATAGCGTCTGCTGCTGGTTTAAGAGGGGCAAAAGCACGATGTGAATCAATGTAGTCTCTCTTTTCAACATCAGCAACAATATCTTCATAGGTACACGCAATACCTTTTTCTTGGTTTTCTAAATAACGACGTTCCGCTCTCTTTTCAACGGAAGCAACTTGGAAGATTTTGACTTCAGCATTTGGTAAAACATATGTACCAATATCACGTCCATCCATAATAACGGAATCTTTTTCCGCCATCTTTCTTTGAAGTTCCACTAAAGCAAGACGGATGTCTTTATAAGAAGCAATATATGAAACGTTACCAGAAACATCAGTACCTCTAATTGGTTTACTGACATCAATGCCATTACATAAAACGACATAACCTGGTTTTAATTCGATATTCACTTCTGGGATTAAAGCACAGCAGGCTTTTTCATCTTGGCAATCAACACCTTTTTGTAAGCAATACCAAGTGAACGCACGATACATCGCACCTGTGTCGATGTAAGTGAATCCTCTCATAAGAGCGACTTTCTTGGCAATGGTAGATTTTCCTGCTGCAGCAGGACCGTCAATAGCAACAGCAACTTTCATATTACTTTCCCCCGAATGCGTAGCACGCAAAGATGATGATACCCGCAATTAATACTAAGCCTGCTAAACAGACACCCATAATGATAAGAAGCTTTCTTGTAAGAACACGTTTTGGGGCAGGTTCGATTTCTTCGTTATCGATTTTGCCTAAAACTTCTTCCAAAGGAAGAGTGGATGTTGTATTCATCTTATCACTAACGATGCTGTTGTTTCTTTCTTTAACAAATTCAGGCTCGTTATTAATTGATTTAAATTCATTAATAGATTGACGGTATTTTTTGTATTTTTCTAATCTAGTTTCGCTCATAAAAAGTCCAATCACGTATATTCTAATTTAATTAGAATGCTTTTTGAATAAAAAATAACTTTTTGTCTTAAAATATTCCGTCACTATTGAAAATAGATAACCTTTATAGATATAATCAATGTATACAACCCAAGGAGGCATTACTCATGGCTAAAAAAAGAGTAAAAATTGATGCTGCTTCATGCATTATGTGCGGCGCTTGTGTCGGCTCCTACCCAGATGATTTCAAATTCTCTGATGAAGGTCCAGCCGCTCCAATTACAGGCGAAGCTGATGAAGACGCAGTTGGCGTATGCCCAGTTGGTGCAATCTCTGTTGAAGAGTAAAATACAACAAAAAACTAGGCCTTGATTGACCTAGTTTTTTTGTGCGTCGATTTTCTTAAATAATAATCTTAAACGCTTATATAGCAGAGCAGTTACCACAACCACTATTGCATCCTTTAAGGCATTAAATGGTAAGGCAACCATTAATAAGAACGGCCAAGTAAGATCTTTTACTGCAGGATTAATCTTTTGGCACATACCAAGAATCGCAGCTTTTGGTAAATGATATAAATATGAATAAGCATCAAGCATAACAAATGTTGTGATAAATGATGCTCCAATAATTTGTACAACTGTAGCAACACCTAAACCAATAAGAGCACCTTTGAGTGTGCGCTTTTTCTTATAAATAAATGCGGCTGGTAGAACGAATAATGTTGAATAGATAAAGTCCGCTAATTCACCAACCCCAGCGGTACCAGTAATTGGTAATTTCACTATCGTCTTCACTAAAATGACAAGGAAGCCAGATAATGGACCATAGGCAAAGCCGGCCATAAAAGCTGGAATTTCATCTAAGTGTATTTCTAAAAATCCTGGGAATATTGGAAGAGAGAACTTTAAGAATGGAATTGTATAAAGAATAATGGAAAATGCGGCGAATATCGCGGTACGCGCAATAAACTTAGTGGTCATCGCATTGCCCTTAAAGAACAATTTCGCAATTAGTTTTGCTAAAACGATAACCATGAATACAAAGACTAGTATCAAACGCGCGGTGTCAAATGCTTGCATAAAATAAAAGACCTTTCTATTCAAGGCCCTTAAAAAACTACTTCTTTCATCCAGACTTTACTGTCGCCACTTGAATTTCACAAGTTCCTGCCTCCTCTTGAGGCTCGCGGGGTTTACCGCCGGTCGCTTTTCGCTGCCCTGAAGTGACTTCTATTATATACCTTTATTTTACAAATAAAAGACTATAGTGCTTTATTTTTTATTTCCCCATATAAACGTGGGTATTTTTTAGGTGTTTCTTTAATCTTTTTAATATAAATAAAGGATCTGCTTTCTTTTGATTCTGGTAATTGATCCTCGTAGATATAATCAATCTCAGC
>CAMZGG010000006.1 GCA_947306345.1 uncultured Caryophanales bacterium | reverse complement strand
AAGTATCGTTGATGCTTCCTGGTCAAGATTTGTTTCTATGCTCATTTATAAAGCTGATTGGTATGGTAGAAAAGTCGTTAAAGTTCCTTCTACTTATCCATCTAGCCAACTATGTCACGCATGTGGATATAAAAACTCTATCACTAAAGACCTCGCTATTAGGAAATGGACTTGTCCTAAATGTGGATCTATTCATGATAGAGATATAAACGCGGCGAAAAATATTCTAAGTAAGGGAATTGAAATACTTACAAAGGATGGGACACATCCGGATAGCTTGTTTATGCTTGGCTCGTTAGAGTCATCGAGCAAGAAGCCTCCACTTCTTTAAGTGGTGGGAGTATGTCACTTATAAATTACAAATGATAAGACACATAAAAGATGCTACAATAACTATATAGTTACTATTGGAGAACATTCTCATGATTAAAAAAAGACATTTCTATATCGTAATTGGTATCTTATTAGTTGGCTTTATTATTGGTTCATTCCTTGATTTACAAATCAATGAAGCTATTTATTCAGATCGTAATATGTTTGGCATTATTATGGCCTCTTTTGGTACATATCCTTGCTACGCAGGTTTATCATTCGCTGCTGGTGGTCTGTTAGTCACATCAGTTAAGAAGAAAGATTTACATATCGTATGGAAAATCGTTTCTTGGGTTTTAGCAGCTATCGGATACATAGTATCTGTCTGGCTTGGTTCAAAAGATGTTCCATCAATTAATGGCTTTAACAATGATGCCTTAGAATTACCATTCACAATTGCAAATATCTTCGTATTTGCTGGTGTTGGTGCTTTAGGCTTTATCGTCTGTAATAAAGGTGATGAAAATAAATTATGGATTGCCTTAATGGTTATGGCAGTCATCTTCTTAGTTGCTTTATTACCAACAAGCTTCTTAATTAAATTAGTTATTCACCGTCCACGTTATCGCTATGTCGTTAGAGGTGGAGACATCGCATTCCATCACTGGTGGGAATCCTATAAAGACTATCAAACATACATTGAAGGTAACCATGTCTTTGATGGTGTTGAAGTCACAAAAGAAGAATTTAAATCATTCCCAAGTGGCCACTCAGGCAGTGCTGCTATCATGATGATGGTCCTTCCATACTTATCAATGTTCTTTAACAAATTGAAGGGTAAAGAAACAATGCTCTTCTATATTGGTTTTGGCTGGACAGTCGTAATGATGTTCTCTAGATTACTCGTCGGTGCTCACTATCTCAGCGACACATGTATGGGTGCCCTAATTGTCGTGGTTGTGTACTTTATTGGTCATTCATTTGCTGCTAGTAAAGGTTGGGTTTATCCACAAGAAAAGCAACCAGAACAAGAAGAGCAAGCAGCATAATATTTGTAGGATAGTAATATGAAGAAAAGATTCGCGTTATTATCGGTTTTACCGGCCTTACTACTTTCTTCTTGTAGTTTCTTTAATATCTTCAATTCTGATAAAAAAACAGTCGGTGTTTATGTCTTAGATATGATCGCCACTGATGAGAATCCACAAATAAACGATGCTTATCTTGGTGATTTAACACCACGCTTTAAAAGCGGTGAGAAATATATTCCTTATTTATCTTTACAACAATACGCATCCATTTATAGCAAGTTCCTTAATCCTAAAGCGGTTAGCGAAGTAACTACTGAAGGCTTTATTACTTCTTGGTCTATTAAGATTGATGGCGAATTATATTTCTACGCTGCTATTTCTCCTTTGGAGAAGTTAGTTCTTAAGGCAGGAGATATATCTAATGTTTTAAAAACGGGTGAAGGTGGCATTCAACCAACCTATGATGTTTTAAATTATGGTTGTGAAAGTGATACAACATACGACCAATTAGGAGAAGTTAATTACGCCACATATACATTTAAAGATTGTGACTTTGATTATATTAGAAATGGTGGAGATGTTTATTTACCATTAGGTCTTTATGACCTATCATTCTCTGAATCATCAGGTTTATATGTTACTTATAACTATAAAAATATCTATTGCTCCACTAATCCAGATGACTTTGGTGATTTAGCCTTTAGAGATGGCTTTAGCTATAGCACTGTGGATGATCAAATGTCTCGCGCTGTCGGTGGCGTTGCAATGCCTGATTATCTAATCAACTACAACGCTAGTTCTTTCTTATTCGTGATGCAAAACTTCTATGGTTTAAGAAGTCACTTTGCTATCCAAAACATGAAAGAATTCTACAAATCAAATAACTTATACAATGGTTTCTACTCATCTAACGCTGGTACTAGAGCCTATTCATTTTCACAAGCTGTTAACATCTTTGATGATAACCACTCAGGTATCGTTAGAGTTAACACTGCTTGGGGTGAAAACGCTAGAGCGCCTTATGGTAAAGGTATCCAAGCTAGAAACGCTTTAGAGAAGCGTCTCACAACTTTAAGAAAAGAAAAATATGGTGGTATCTTAAACGTTGTAGAACCACAAGAAGGCGATATTGTTTACAGCGATGATATGAAAACCGCGATGTTCTTCTTTGATTCTTTCAAATACGGCACAGAAGCTGAAGTTTTTGATAGCTTTGGTCGCGTTAAATCAACCGCTTATAAATATGACACATTCATGTTGTTCCGTAAGGTGCTTGCAGAATTAGATGCCATTCCAACGGTGAAGAACGTCATTATCGATGTTTCCTTAAATGGTGGTGGTACTCTTGGTGTCATGATTAAACTCTTGCCATTACTTAGCAAAAACAATCACGCCACTATTAATTTCTATGATGAATCAGAGAATGTAGCGTTCATGTATACGGCTTCTTCTGACGCTGATGGGGATGGCCAATATACCGAAAGCGAGGCATACGGTAATAGATTTAACTTCTATATTCTCACTTCTGACTGTTCCTTCTCTTGTGGTAATGCCTTCCCTTGCTATGCCCAACAATTAGGCGTCAAAATCATCGGTGAAACATCTGGTGGTGGTGAATGTGCAGTCTCTATCCATTACTTACCAAACAGCCAATATATCTACCATTCCTCAAACCTCCATATCGGTGCTTATGATAAAGCAAACAAAAAATTCACTGGCTTTGAAGATGGCGCTACTCCTGACATTCCATTAACGGAAAACAACACTCCAATGTGCACCGTTAATGATAATGGAGATCCAACGTTTAATATCCCTCATGGGTTCTTTGATGTAAATGTCCTCAGCGAAAGAATCGCGGAGAACGCTAATCAATAATCGAAAGGGATTATTAAAATAAAAGTTGTAAATTTCTTTATTACTCTTATAATTTTTGTTGTATAACACAAAACAGGGAGATATCGCATGGAAAATAAGTATCTTAAACTCCATTCTCTTCTTAGAATGGGCGCAGCTCTTATCGCGTTAATCACCTTTATCTCAATGTTCATCACCAAGCAAATCGTCCACAGCGATTATCCAAATGATATTTTCTTAATGTGGAACGAAGCGTTCTTCGATGATGTTGACACTAAAGGTACAGTTCTTGGCTTTATTGGTTATCTATTCGTCTTATTCGGAGGACTCGCAGGTTTAGCCTTTGTATTCATTGACGAACTTATCGGTAAAGATCTCACAAAGAAATTATCATTTATCGCTGGTGGTGTTATTGCTATCGGTGCTGTCATGATGTTATTAACAGGTGTCTTATATAGAGGCATGAACAGTGACGGTCTTGGTATCAAATACTTCCGCTTAGCAGCTGGACCAATCGTCTTCGCAATTCTATCTTTCGTTGCTGCCGCTGCTAATGCTGCTGCTCCAATCTTAGAAGATAAAGGTCTTTAATATCAATTATTAAAACTAACAAAAACCGGTGCTGAAAAGCCTGGTTTTTTGTTTTTACACATGTATTGAAATGTAAATCTTCACAACTGAAGATTACTGCTATAATGGAATTGAGGTTTTACATATGTACACTTTATATACAGATACTGATACCGATATCACGCCAGAAGTAGCGGCGAGATATGGTTACAAACTTATTTCTATGCCTTACACAATTGATGGGCAAGAAATTCGTCCTTACGTTGATTTTAAGGAATTTGACTACAAAGCTTTCTATAACAAGTTAAGAGCGGGTACTATTCCAACCACAAGCGCTCTTTCTCCTGTTGAATACATTAACTATTTCGAACCAGAATTTGCCGCGGGCAATGACATTTTATATGTGCACTTCTCCGCTGCGATGTCTGCGACATTCAATTCTCTCCGTTTAGCTATGGAAGAATTGTCTGAAAAATACCCAGAAAGAAAACTCACCCTTATTGATACCAAAGGTATCACCTTAGGTAGCTATAACATCTGTTTAAGCATTGGTGAGATGTATAAGAATGGTGCTTCTATTGAAGATATCCAAAAATGGGCGGCCACTGAAGTTGATAAGACAGCTTTCTATTTCTACGCTGATGACTTAAAGTTCTTCGGCAAAAGTGGTCGTGTCTCTGGTTTTGCAGCCTTCTTTGGTAACATCATTGGTTTAAAACCAATCATCTATATTGGTGAAGATGGCAAGATGGCTACTAAAGACAAATGCCGTGGTCGTAAACAAACATTACAAAAACTCTTACAATATGTCATTGATTTAGAAGATGACATCAAAGGCCATAGAGTGATTATTGCTCATACAGACGCCTTAGAAATAGCTGAAGAATTTGGCAGAATGCTTAAAGATCATTTCGGTGAAGACCTCAACATTGAATACGAAGTGGTGAATCCAACCGCCGGTAGTCACTGTGGTCCTAACGCGATGGGCGTAAGCTTCCACGCAAAACACAGGTAAAGATATGGCGCTAAGCGCCTTTCTTTTTGCTCATAAAACCGATATTATAATTTTGTTATGCAAAGATTAATTATTATCACTGGTGATTTAGCCGCAGGTAAATCAACCCTTGCTTCTGCTTTAAGCGAGGTTTTAGGTATTCCTTATATCATCAAAGACACCCTCAAAGAAATAGCTTGCGATATTATCGGCTATCAAACTCGTCAAGAAAATAGACAACTATCTATAACTGCTGCGCAAGACATGATTTATTTCTTTAAGCAATGTGCTCTCGTGGGTAATGATTTAATCTTAGAAGCAAATTTCCGTACAGACGAATTAACAGAGATTAAAAGAATCGCTGAGGAATATAACTACAATGCTGTTTTACTCGTTCTAACAGGTGATATTCCATTGCTCTATCAAAGGTTCCTTGATAGATTACCAACACGTCATATCGCCCATCGTTCTTTAAACCTCGATATGTCTTTAGAACGTTTCGCTGATTATATTAACGAATTAAGAGATCAAGACTTTGTCTTCACTCCTAATTATTTAGATATGTCTAATCTTGATGAAGATGAAGTGACAGAAGAGGCTCTTCAAATCATTAATGATGAACTAGGGGAATAATATGCAATCAATTAGAGAAGTATTCTATATCGGTCATGGTCCTAGTTCTTCTCACACAATTGGACCAACTAACGCAGTTAAATATATTCTTAATAAATACCAAGATATCGAAAGTATCAAAGTCACTTTATGTGGTTCTTTAGCCTCCACTGGTAAAGGCCACTTAACTGACTATATCATCGATAAGTTTCTAAAAGATGTTAACCATCGTGTTGTTTTTGATGCTAGAAAAAGAGTCAAACATCCTAATACGATGATTTTTGAAACAACCTTAGCAAACAACATTAAAAAGAAAGATATTATCATCTCCATCGGTGGTGGTGTTATCACTGTAAATAATGAAAAGAGCCAAGACGGTAATGAACTATATCCACATCGTACCTTAACTGAAATCATGAGTTATTGCCGTGATTATGGTTATTCATTATGGGAATATGTACTTTATCACGAAGGTGAAGATATTCTTAACTACATCGATAAGATTTACCAAATGATTAAAGATGAAATCGCTAGAGGCATCTATGCTGAAGGTGAACTTCCTGGTGAATTACACGTTAAAAGAAAAGCTAAAGCCATGTATGAAAACATGCTTAAAGAACATAAGGAAGACGACATTCAAACGAACGTCGCTATTGCATCATTTGCCGCTAGTGAAGAAAACGCCGCTGGTGGTGTTATCGTCGTCGCTCCTACCTGTGGTAGTGCGGGTGTTATTCCCGGTGTTGTTAAGTACTTAGAAATGAAGAAAGTCCCTTATGAAGATATTCGCAAAGGTTTCTTAGTAGCCGGTCTTATTGGCCTATTAGCCAAATCAAATGCATCTATCTCAGGTGCGGAAGCAGGCTGTCAAGCAGAGATAGGTGTAGCGTGTGCGATGGGTGCAGCCATGATAGCGACTGCCTTTGGCTATGAATATAAGAAAATCGCTCAATCCGCTGAAGTAGCCTTAGAACATTCTTTAGGTTTAACTTGTGACCCTGTTAAAGGCTATGTCCAAATTCCATGTATTGAAAGATGTGCAATCTTTGCACTTAAAGCGATAAACGCTGCTTCTATTGTGGGTATTTTACCAATTGAAGCCTCTAAAGTTACTTTTGATGAATCGTTATTAACGATGTATCTAACCGGTAAAGATTTACACGCTGGTTATCGTGAAACAGCGAAAAAGGGTTTATCAAAGGTCATGAAAAAGAAAATAAATTAGCGTATTTCTTAACATTTTTTCGAAATGTTATAGAATGTTTATGGTATCGAATTATTTAGAAAGGAAGATTAGATATGTATCGTAAAAATGCTTGGTTAAAGTATAAAGACACAAAACCAGTCATGGACTTCAACGAAGGCTACAAGAATTTCATTACTGTTGCTAAGAATGAAAGACTTGCGGTTAGAGAAGCTGAAAAGTTATTAAAAGCCAACGGCTTTAAGAATGTTGAAGATGTTAAATCAGTTAAAGCTGGTGATCGTGTCTATTTCATCAACAAAAAGAAAAATGTTGCCGCTTTTATCATCGGCAAAGAACCAATTGAAAATGGTTTAAGAATTTTAGGAGCCCACATTGACTCCCCACGTTTAGACTTAAAAGAACACCCATTCTATGAATCTAAAGGCTTTGCCTTAGGTGACACTCACTATTATGGTGGTATCAAAAAATATCAATGGACAACAATTCCACTAGCCTTAATTGGTGTGGTTTGTAAGAAAGATGGCACAGTGGTGGATATCAACATCGGTGACGATCCAAAAGATCCAATCGTTGGTGTGACTGATTTATTAATTCACTTATCCGCTGACCAAATGGCTAAAACATTAGCGAAGGCTATTGAAGGTGAAAACCTTGATATCACATTAGGCTCCATGCCATTAAATGAAGAAGACAAAGAACCAGTTAAGGCCAATGTCTTACGTTTATTAAAAGAAAAATATGACATCGATGAAGAAGACTTCATCTCTGCCGAAATCGAAATCGTTCCAGCTGGTCCTGCTAGAGACTATGGTCTAGATAGAAGTATGGTGGCCGGTTATGGTCATGATGATAGAAGCTGTGCTTATACATCTTTAATGGCGTTATTAGACACCAAGAGCGTTAAAAAGACAGCCTGCTGTATTTTAGTCGATAAAGAAGAAATCGGCTCTGTTGGTGCCACTGGTGCTCAATCATTATTCTTCGAAAACGCTATTGCTAAATTACTCGCTTTAGCGGGCAATGATCACCCATTATGGGCCGCTAGACTTGCAATGGAAAATAGCGAAATGCTCTCTAGTGACGTTAGTGCGGGCTTTGACGCATTATATCCATCAGTTAACGATCCAAAGAACGCTGCTTATTTAGGCGAAGGCTTAGTCTTCAACAAATATACTGGTAGAGGCGGTAAAGGTGGTAGCAATGACTCTATGCCTGAATATTACGCCTTCATCAGAAATACAATGGATGAAGCTGGTGTTAACTGGCAAAACGCTGAACTCGGTAGAGTTGACCAAGGCGGCGGTGGCACAATCGCCTACATCTTAGGTAACTACAATATGAGAGTTATTGATGCTGGTATTCCAGTTCTTAACATGCACGCCCCAATGGAAATCGTTTCCAAAGTCGATGTTTACGAGGCTTACCTTGGTTACAAGGCCTTCCTCGTCAAATACAAAAACATAATGTAAAGGAGAAAGAATTATGGGCTACGTAAAATGGATGGATGGTTTATCCAAAGTTCTCAAAATTGTCTTCTGTATCTTCTACCTTGACTTAACCTGGATGGTCTACCGTATCATCAAGAAAGTCAACGACAAGAACTGGGCAATGATGGTTGTTTGGATTCTCATCGCCGTGTTCCTTGGCTGGATTTGGTGGGTCGTCGACCTTATCACAGTCATCACAAGTGACAAAGTACTTGAATTCTAATCAAAGAAATATCCCGCTTTCTGCAAGATTGCTCAGGTGGGGTATTTTTTTATTGCTAAAACACTTTGACAATACCATATAAAAATATTATTATATTTAAGCATTTGGCGGGTGTGGTGAAGAGGCCAAACACACCTGGCTGTGAACCAGGCATTCGTCAGTTCGAATCTGATCACTCGCCCCAAACTTAAATGTAATCTCCAGAAATGGGGATTTTTTTGTTAATGATTATTAGCGATAAACGCTAGTGTTTCGTCATCGTAGAAATATTGTCTATCAAGTGTAAGATCAACGACAACACCATTATCTGGATGAGCACTTGGATTAGCTTTAAAACCAGCTCTAGGAGCAACACCAGAAATACGGAAGATCTTTCCATCTGGTGTAGCGGTGATATATGAATTACAGGCACCACCTGCAGTATTTTCACCAATAATAGTGGCACATCTATTCTCTTTTGCTAAATGTGGGAACCAAGTTGCACAGCTAAAAGACATCGCGGAAGTTAAAACAAAGAAATTATATTTATTCGCAACACAATCATCTTCATCAAATCTACCATCTAAATTAGTGTCTACTTGATATGTTTGAGTAGCGACAGTTTTAGTTAAAGAGCAGTAAGTTGTTAATTCAACATTATTGGTCATATAGCCCAAAATGCCAATCGCAGCATTAACGTTTCCGCCTAAATTACATGTTAAATCAATAATGATATTCTTAATGCCACCTCTTTGCTCAATCTTTTTCATAGAAGAATGGACTAATGCAAAGCTATCATAACGCGCAAGCGCTTCAACAGTGCTAGTAGTGGTTTCATAAGGATAGTGTGTGAATTGATCAAAAGTGATGATTGCCGCATCTCTATGATATCTAAGGCTTGGATTATTTTTGCCTAAGGCCCTTTCCCTTCTAGCAAGCAAATCTTCTTCATTATCAAATAAAGCTCTGTAGCGGGCACTAAAATAACCCTCTCTAGGAAAAGTTGATTCTCCACACGCACTTGCGTTATTACCAGCGCTTGAATGACCATCGCCAACAGCGTAGTTAATAAGTTTTTCAACAGCTTGGCAATAGAATGTTTCGTTATCACTCTTTAAATTATTAACAATATCAGGATGATTCTTTTTTAGATAATCATCAAAGTCAGAAATCCTATCATCTCTAAAGCCAAAGAAGTTATCTAAATGGAACATTAATGAATTATAGTTATATTCTCTGAATTCATAATTGCTTCTAGCGTTTCTAGTGCGGTACTCACCGTTATGGAAATCTTTTTCAAAAGAAGTACCGACATAATTAGTGGAAACTGCGCCTAATGAAAAGTCTAATAAGTAGAACCCATTGCCGTTAAAATTGCAACTAGCCCAATAACAAATATTAAATGTGATAGAGTTAACAACGGAGAATGGAATATAGAAATCCTCATCATATTCATAGATATCTAAATTGTATTTATTAAGGCCAAAGACGACATCTTCTGCCGTTTGCAATGTAACGCTTTTTTCGTTGATATAGTTATCAACTTCCTCGCCATAAGTCATATGGTAGATGTTTGTTTCCCCACCATAAGAGGCAATAAGCAAATCAAAGTTATGCGCAGTGATAGTGTTCTCTACATGATTGACAGTAAAACTTATATCTTTTGGACATTTATAAGTAATCTTATTTCCTTCTTTTTCAGTTTGAACGGAATTAAATATTTTAGATAACGCCGTTTTTAAAGACATATAAGGAATAAGAGTATTTTCGTTCTTGATTGCATATTTAAGTGTGCCATCAGCCTTAGCGATAACATTATTCGCGCGGTCTTTTGATATAAAATGGTGCTTCGTATGAAGCGAAGTTAACTGTTTCACCAATGGAAGAGCTACTAGAACTAGATGAAGAAGATGATTGGCTACTTGGAGTAGAACTAGAGCTTGATGGAATTGAACTTGATGAAATCGAACTACTACTAGAGGAACTTGAAGAACTGCTAGATGTAGTGGAACTACTACTCTCACTTGAACTATCCACGCTTGAAGAAGTAGTGCTGTTTTCACTGCTACTTAAAGATTCACTTGATGAACTAATGCTAGAACTAGATGAACTAGTAGCAGGGGTACAAGAAGCGACAATAAGCGCAAATAATGTAGGTACAATCTTACTTAATTTCATTTGTGGAAATAATATACCAGTGAAATAAAAATGTATAGCAAAATAATAAAAAATCTAGCCGTGATGACTAGATTTTGTTATAAATCATTGATTTTGTTTACCACTTATAATCGGTGTTTCTTGTGGCTAATATCATCTTATAGAATGATTGATTCTTTTTACTTAATAACATGATAAGTGGATAGCCAACACACATGATGCAAACAAATTCACCTAAGAAGACACCACCGAACATAGTGAAGTATGTAGCAGGATTTAATTCCATTGCATCAGGTGTACCAATGCATGAATAGTAGATAACTAATGGAATGACAATCGCATTAGCGAAACATGGAATTAATCCAGAAGAGAATAAATTCTTCACGAATCTTGAATAAACAATCATGATCAAGCAACTCACTAAAGTGGTTAATGTACCAAAGATAATATCAAGTGGTCCAACAGTGGAGGCTAAGTTAGCAAGTAAGCAGCCTAAAGTTAAGCCAATGGTGTAGCTAGGATTAAAGAACACTAATAAGTTAAATAGTTCACTAATTCTGAACTGTGAGAATTCATATGATAAAGGGCCACAGGCAATAGTGATGACAGCGTATAATGCGGCAATCATGCCGTTAACGCAGATCATTTTAATGTCGAAATATTTTGATAAGGCGGTTGTCTTCATATTAAATTTGGTCTAACTCTTTTCTAATCGCTTTCTCGTTAAGGTTTTGGCCGATAAACACGAGTTTGATTAATCGGTCTTGATATTCATCATCCCAGTCATGGGCAAAGTTCTCATCGTTATGTCTTAAATAAGTGAGTTGCGCTTTTGTTAATGTCGCAGAGAACCATTTTCTTGAATAAGTTAAGGTTGTTTGAGAACCTGCTGATTCATAGACATAAATATTTTCTTTTTCGTTAGCGAAGTAGCAGACACCCTTTGCTCTAATGATATGGTGTTTACCGCTTTCTTCTTTGACCCAATGCTCAAACTTTTCTTGATCAAATGGTCTTCTACGATAATAAACGAATGTATTGATATCGTATTCAAGAGCGGTACCTTCTTCTTCGTTTTCGATACCATGGTGATGGTGGTGGTGATGTTCATGTTCGTGATGATGTTCATGCTCATCTTCATCTTCGTCCTCATCTTCATCGTGGTCGTGATGGTGATGGTGTTCTTCTTCTTCCTCGTCCTCATCGTCATCGTGATGCTCAACATCACTATCCCAGTCTTCAAATTCTCTAATCCATGCAGCGGAGCCACTGGCTTTATCGAAATCAAAGAGGTTTGTGTCAATTAATATATCAATATCGACTTCACAGAAATCAGATTCAATAATCTCAGCTTCTGGTTGTAAAGCTTTAACTGCAATCTTCACTCTTCTGAGTTCTTCTTCACTAATTAATGAAGCTTTATTTAATAAAACGATATCGCAGAATTCAATTTGTTGAATCACGAGGTTTTCTAAGTTTTCTTCACCACGTGTCGCTTCTTTTAATGTTTCACCGCAGCCAAACTCATCTCTAAGTCTTAAGGCGTCAGTGACGGAGATAACAGCGTCTAACCAATAGAACTTTGGTAAATGTTGCTTCTCAAATTCTTGTTCCATATAGGTAATTGTTTGAGCGATTGGCACTGGTTCACAAATACCAGAAGCTTCAATTAAGATATGGTCATATTTTTGTTGTTTAACTAAGTCAGCGAGTTGTTGAATTAAGTCTTGCTTTAATGTGCAGCAGATGCAGCCATTAGATAAGGCCACTAAATTTTCATCCTTACCTGCAACGACACCGTTTTCTTCGATTAATTCGGCATCGATATTAACTTCGCCAATATCATTAACGATAACGGCCATCTTATGACCTTTAGCGTTTTTTAATATGTGATTGATCAATGTGGTTTTACCACTTCCTAAATAACCGGTAATAAGTGTAATTGGCACTGTTTTATAGTTTTCCATCTTTCTTACCCCCTATAACGCTCACATATTTTATCATATTAATTTCAAATTAATAGTTAAACGATAAACAATTTTAACTATCGAATTTCTTTATAACAGATTTTTGTGTTTTAATCGTCTTAATTTGTGAGAGGTGAATCAATATGAACTTTCCACAATTATTAGTAACAATTCCATTTATCTTTTCCACTAGGGCAACTGAACCACTTCCAAGTCATTTTGTTGAGCGTAAAGAGTATCGTGATATTACCGCGACACTTGTGGAATCAATTCCTGATCCTGAAGATGAAAAATGTACACGCCATAAAGTCCATATCAAAAATACAGGAGAAGGATATATAAAAGAATTCAGTATGTTCTCGGCTGAAGGATATACTAATCGCTATAGCCAATGCATAGACGGCAGTGCTTTACAAAACCAAGTGATTGCACCTGGTCAAGAAGTTGATGAAGTTTTTGATGTTTATTATTCAGTGGAATCATTGGATGACGTCACTATAGTAGGCTATGCCTATGTTGATTTTACTGATGAAGTGAATTATACGTGTGGCGAGCATCTCGAAAGTCTCAATTCTGTTGATGAAAATTTGTACCATTATCGTGTTGATATGGTTCTTGATGCCGAAAATGGCCAATACTGCTATGGGGCAATTATCAAAATTAAACACGAAGATATTGAATATTATTTTGAAGCAGATTTAGTAAACAATTTCTCCTTTACCACCCCAGTGGAATTTAAAGATGATGATAGTGTGGAAGTAGTCAAAATCGTTAAAACTGAATATAGATATTCCAGTTATTATGGTAATAATTACTATAATCAAGGCCAGAACAAAGATTGTGCTCGCTGCAAAAATTATGGCCAAGATGAAGAATTGAATCCTCTTGTGATAATCATTCCCGTTTCATCAATTATTCTTGTGGGAATCGGAACAATTGTGTTCTTCTCCATTCGTTCTTCTAGAAAGAATGGTAAGAAAAAAGATATAATTAGTTAACAAAAAATAAAAACACACTATAATCATAAGCGAGGAAAAAAGAATGAAAGTTGAATTAACACTTGTGTTAAAAACTACCGAACGCGCTTATGGTGCATTAGAAGCAATTAAAAGAGCGGGTTATAACGCTACTGTTATGACCAGTGAATCTTTAAGACACGCTGTTGACTATTATCCAGGCGAACATACATTCATTAATCTTAGACACGTTGAACAAAGAGATGTTTTTGAAAGTATCTTAGGTGTCTTTATTGTGGAAAATGATCGTTTAGAAGATTTAAAGAGAGTCATTCGCGAAACAACTAAGAACTTCACAGAAATTAAAGGCTTCATGTATTCAAGAGCAATCGACGACTTTGAAGGTTCTATTTAAGGATTATGGAAGTCTTTTCGATATTTGCTTATGTGGCTGCTCTTTTATTAGTGGCCTTATTATCAACGCGTTTAATGCGTCTTATCAAATTACCTAACGTGACTGGTTATATCTTAACCGGTATCATCATGGGACCATTTTTATTTGGTCTATTATTTAATAACTTCTCATTTGCTGATATCAAAGAAGGCACTATCTATAAGTTTGTTGATCAATTAGGTTGGGTTTCCACTGTAGCATTAGGCTTTATTGCCTTCTCCATTGGTACTTCATTTAAATTCAGCACAATTAAGTCTTTGGGCAAAAGAGTTTTAGTCATTACTGTTTTAGAAGCCTTAGGCGCTTCTTTATTAGTAGTGGTCGCTTTACTAGTGGCGCACTTCATTTTCCCTCAATACGTTTCCTTAGAATTAGCATTAACATTATCTGCAATCGCTAGTGCGACTGCCCCTGCAGCTACTTTAATGGTTATTAAACAATATAGAGCCCATGGTCCATTAGTGGACACCCTCTTACCAGTTGTGGCGTTAGATGACGCTGCCGCTTTAATCTTATTTGCTATTTTATTCCAAATCGCTACCGCTTTAGCGGGTGGTTCTATTTCTATTTACGCAATCTTAGTTAAGCCATTGCTTGAAATACTTATTTCATTAGGTGTTGGTGTTTTCTTAGGCTTTATTATTAGCTTTGCTAATCGTTTCTTTAAATCTAGAAACAATAGACTTATTTGGAACATCTTCTCCGTATTCGCCGCTTTAGGCTTCTATTATTTATTTAAGAGTCCAATGATGGGTGGCTTTGAACTTAGTTCACTTCTTACTTGCATGATGGCGGGTGCGATATACACTAACTTTGTAAAAGAATCAGGACGTACATTAGATGTTATGGATAGATTCACTTCTCCAGTCTATATGATGTTCTTTGTTATTTCTGGTGCATCTTTAGACTTAACAATCTTCTTTAACGGTGATGGTTTAGTGGTGGTTCTTATCGCTTTAACATATCTCGTCTTCCGTGTTGTTGGCAAATGGTCTGGTGCCTTTGCTGGCGCATCTATTACCAGATGTGAACCACAAGTTAAGAAATACTTAGGCTTTGCCTTAGTCCCTCAAGCAGGTGTTGCTATTGGTTTATCCACAACTGCGTATAAGCTATTCTCTCAATATAGTGACCCATATATGCAAAAAACAGGCGCTTTAATTCTCGCCATTATCTTAACTAGTACATTAATCTACGAACTATTTGGTCCAATGGTGGCCAAGTTCGCTCTTAAGAAAGCACACGAAATCCCAGAAGAAAACCTTTAAGCAATTAGTTTTTTCTTCTCAGGCTTAATCATATTTTTAACAAGTTTTTTCATCACGCGGTAGACGAGCTTTTTATCGTCCTTGCTTAAACCACGATATGCTTTATAAACAGGACCGATTTGTAAAAGAATCTTCTTGAAGAAGACCACAAAGTCATCGGCCTCAAATTTCTCTAATTCACCAAAGATAATTTCAGTAAATCTTTCTCTATCTTCTGGTTTGAGACTTTCAATCCAGGAGTTAAGAGATCTTTCTAAATATCTAGAAGATAATGTTCTCTTATGTAAGTAGATAAAGTCATTATCTTTAATAATCCATTCAAATGGGTTGTGTTGTAAGAACATCACCGCGCCACTTTTAATAATCTTAACGTCAGTTTCATTAGAGAAAAGTACACCCACAATCGAAGATTGAGGAACAATCTTAGTAAACTTCTCTAATCTATCTTCCTTGCCTTTAAATAGTCCTTTGATTCTAAAACCAGGACCATCAAAAGAATAAACATGTTCAATCATAGAAACATCTTCTAATTGACTAAGCATATAGGTAGAGATGTTCCCACCTTTACTATGTCCACATAAGATAATCTTTTCTTTCTTATGCCTTTTAATCACTCTTTGAATAAAATCTTCGGCGTAAGCGTAGGCGTGCATTCTATCTCTATAAGACAAAGTAAAATCTTCCTTCCAACCAGCATAGGAAGGATCGGTACCTCTCACACCAATAATAATTTGATTATCAAACTTAATCGCGACAACGGCAAATTGGATGCCTTTTTTACGGTCTAAAATATATTCATAATCCACAACCTTCGCGTCTTTAAATCTATTTGATTTGATAAGGTGATTTAAATAGCGGCGTGAGAATCTTGAGAAATAAGAGAAGTAATAAGGCTCTAGTCCCTTGTATTCTGGAATGTAGTCAAAATCACTAATTTTAAGTGGAAGTCTATCTTTAACAATCGAAAAATCAAAATATGCCACCCAGCTGATAACTAATGCATCACAAATATTAAGTGGAGTTGTCTTGATGTCATCTTGATTTTTTTTAATATAGCCTAAAAGTCTCATGAAATTATATTAACATATATCAACTTAAATGGTGCTAAAATAAAGATACATATCGAAAGGAAATATAATAATAATGAAAAACACTTCCAAAACAATGTTTAATATTGGCAACATTGTAACAATCATTTACCTTGGTTTAGGTGGTCTTTTACTCATCATTGGTATCATTGGCTGCGTCGTCGGTGGCATCCAAATGGCCGCCGCTAGTGGTGATGCTCAAGCTGAAGCCGCTGCCGCTGCCGTCATCAGTGGTGGTGGTACATGCATTGGTTGGGGTCTCTACTTCTTAATTACTTCCATCGTCTGCTTAATCGTTGTCGGTAATGCTAAGAAAGAACTTGCTGATGAAAGCAAATCCAACAAAAAGCCATTCATCATCACCATCGTTATGGGCGCTATTGCTAGTAACCCATTCTATATCTTGGCCGGTATCTTTGGCTTAATCGCTGAAAGCCAACAAGGTCAACCACAACAAGTTGAAGAAAAACCAGCGGAAGAACCAAAAGAAGAATAATTGATTAATGATCAATACTAAGTAAAGAGTCCAGAATTTGGGCTCTTTTCTTTGTATGCGCGCACGCGTAATCCATTAATTAATAGGCGCTAAAATTCATATAAAAAATATTTAAGAAATTTCGTTAACACTCTTTTACTATTAATTTCTTATTGCGACTTTTCCATTCAATATGCCCCTAGCGATATTTAAACAGCAATAATCGTGGAAAATCCAACTCCGTAATCGTTAACCTATTATTTAATTAAAAAAGTTTAATTCGGTATTTTTCGTGCAAAAATAGGTAGTTGCATATTTTTTATAAGTGATACATACTAGAATCACAGAGGTTACATAATATGCGAATGTTTGACTTACAGGGTGCTGTCAATGCTCTTTTGACCAACCCTAACATTGTTTCTTTACTTAATTCTATTGAATTATATAAAGGAAAAACTACCGCCGTTAAGAAACTCAAAAAGATTGAGAAATTAACGGAACTTGCTTACATCAGTGGCACAGAAGCTAGCTGTGCGATGGGTTCAGTCTTCATCGGTGATGACCGTATGAAAGCAATACTCGTTAAGGGACAATCCCCAGCAACCTATACAGAATATGTCTTCAATGGTTATTACAAAGCATTAAAGCACATCGATGAATGCTACAAATTCCAACCATTCGATCGTTCATTCATCTCCACATTACATTACTATTTATATAAGGACTATAACCCAGAGATGGGTGGTCAATATAAAGACGCCTTAAATTATATTCAAGAAAGAATGACTGATGGTTCAATGAGAACAATCTTCGTCACTGCTGACCCAAGTGCTGTTCCTCAACTATTAGACAATCTTGTTTATCAATATAACCTTGCCGCTCAAAACGAAGAAACAAATAAGCTCGTTCTTATTCTTGCTTTCATGCTCGACTTCGTTTGTATCCATCCATTCAATAGAGCCAATGGTCGTATCTCTAGATTGATCATGAACTTCTTAATGAAGAAGAATGGTTATGACATCGGCAATTACTTCTCCATCCCATATATCATGAGACAACGTTTCTCTGATTATATTGATGCTTTTGAAGCTTCTTCCCAAGGTTGGCATGATAATGAAAACGATTACACACAATTCGTTACTTACATGCTCAAGTGCATCTTAGAAGCTTATCGTAAACTCGATTACATTATGGAAGTAAACGATATGGACGAATTAACCGTCGAAAAAGTTTACAAAGTAATCTTCGATAGTGCCAAACCAATTAGCAAGCGTGTTATCGAAAACGTTTTATACGCGACAAGCTCCGCGACAATTGAAAAAGCTTTAGCGGAACTCGTGAAAGATAACAGAGTCCAACTCATAGCTAAAGGCAGATATAGCAAATACTTTAGATTATAAGGAGAATCAGTCATGGCAAATTTTGATGCAAAAAATATTAGAAACGTTGTTATCTTAGGTCACCAATCAACAGGTAAAACAACATTAGCCGAATCCTTAGCGTTTATCGCTAACTTAATTCCTCAAAAGGGTGAAGTTGAAAAGAAAAACACATTAAGTGACTACACACCTGATGAACAAAAAAGAGGTGGCTCGATTCAAACAGCGGTTATCCCATTAACTTATAAAGACCATAAGATTAACATCATCGATGTTCCAGGTAATGATGACTTCATCTCTGAATACATCGGTGTCTTAGGCGCAGTTAAAGGTGCGGTCTTAGTGATTGATGCCTCAATCGGTGTCCAAGTCGGTACAGTTAAACACTGGAACCAACTTAGAAAACGTGGCATCCCAACATTCATCTTCATCAACAAAGTTGATAAAGAAAACGTTAAATTCGATGAATTATTAGAAGAAATCCGTTCTAAATTAGGTAAGAATGCTATTCCATTCTGCTACCCATTAGGTCATGGTGAAGGCTTTGATGGCTTCGCTAATGTCGTTGACTTAAAAGCCAGAAAACTAAATGGCAAGAAGTGTGAAGATGCTCCTATCCATGATGATAAGAAAGAAAAGATCTTCGAACTTCATAACATGATTAGTGAAGAAGTCGCTAAAGCGGATGACGTCTTATTAGAAAAATTCTTCTCCGGTGAAGAATTCACCGTTCAAGAAGTTCACGAATCTTTAAGAAAACTCGTCTTAGCGGGTGAATTAGTCCCAGTCTTAGTCGGTAGCGCTACAAAGAATATCGGTGTTGAAACAATGCTTGATATGTTCATTGACTACTTACCATGCCCAGCGGACTTAAAACCATATGAAGCCAAAGATGAAAATGGTAATCCAGTCACTCGTGAAACAAAAGATAGTGAACCATTCTCCGCTTATGTCTTTAAGACCGTTGTAGACCCATATTCAGGCACAATTAATATTATTAAAGTAAATTCTGGTGTCTTAAAAACTGGCGATGAAATCTACGTCAATAAAGGCACACAAAGAGTTTCTATGTTATATCAAATGACAGGTAAGAAACTTGACGCTATTCAAGAAGTCCACGCTGGTGATATCGCCGCGATTACAAGACTTGAAGGTGTCGCAAGTGGTATGACATTATCTTCACCAAAAGCTGTTATTGAATATAAACCAGCCCATTATCCAACCGCTGTTATCTTCAAAGCTATCATCTTAGCTAATAAGAATGATGAAGCGAAGATTGGTCCAGCATTAGCGAAGATCCAAGCTGAAGATCCAGCCGTTGAAGTCAAACGTAACAATGAAACAAAACAATTATTATTAGGTGGTGTTTCTGATTCCCATATCAGCTTCGTTCTCGGTAAACTCAAAGATACATATAAAATCGATGTTACAACCGAACCGATGAAAGTTGTCTATCGTGAATCCATTAAGGGTACCGCTGAAGGCGATGGCCGTTACGTTAAACAATCTGGTGGTAGTGGTTTCTATGGCGTCGTTAAGATGAGATTTGAACCAGCTGAAGAAAGTGTCTTCGCAGAAGAAGTCTTCGGTGGTGCAGTTCCAAAGAACTATTTCCCAGCCGTTGAAAAAGGTTTCTTTGAAGCCCTTAACTCTGGCCCATTAGCAGGCTTCCCAGTTATCGGTGTTAAAGGTGTCTTAGTGGATGGTAAATATCACCCAGTCGATAGTAACGAACAAGCCTTCAAGATGGCCGGTATCTTAGCGTTTAAAGACGCTTATCCAAGATGTAAACCAATCATCTTAGAACCAATTATGAGAATCCATGTTATCGCTCCAACAGAATATACTGGTGATATCATGTCTGACTTAAATACACGTCGTGCGCGTATTCAAAACATGGAAGAACACGAAGGTATGCAAGATATCGAAGCATTAATTCCTGAAGCAGAAATCGTTGACTACGTTACACAACTTAAGTCCATCACTCAAGCATCTGGCTATTTCAACAGAGAATTCGTCTCTTACGAAGAAGTTCCAGAATACTTAAAAGAAAAAGTTATTAAAGAGAATAAGATTTCTCAATAATAAAACCCAAATCAGGAAGAGAGGGAATATCGTTTCCCTCTTTTCTTTTTCAAAGAAATATTACAAAATAATGAGGTATGAAATTCTTATTAACTAATGATGACGGCTATAACGCTCAAGGAATACTTCTCCTTAAGGATAAACTCTTAAAATACGGGGAAGTGACGATTGTCGCGCCTTTTGAACATATGTCCGCGAAGAGTGCCTCTATTACCTTAGGTGAATGGCTTAAAGTCGATAAGATTGATGAAAATACTTATGCAGTGCATGGCACTCCAACAGATTCCGCGCATGTCGCTATTGCAGGCCTTAATATTGAATGTGATGTCGTAGTTTCTGGCTGTAATAACGGTCATAATCTTTCCTATGACACAATCTTAAGTGGCACAATTGGTGCGTGTTTAGGAGCGGCTATGTTCCGTAAAAAGACCGTGGCCTTCAGTGCACCTTTTGATGATTTTGCCTGCTTAATTGAACACTTTGATGAAATCTGGGAATACATTATGAAGTATAACCTACTAGATAAGAGATATGTCTTAAATATCAACTTACCTAGAGGAGCATATAAAGGTATTGCGTTAGGTAGACTCTTCTACCGTAAAGACCGCTATTACTTTGATCAAAAAGAAGACTTGTATTATGCTCTTAGAGACATGCAAGAGTACTTAGAAATGCCTGAAGACGCTGATTGTAGATTAGTGAAAGAAGGCTATGTTGCTATTACACCTATTTCTCGTATGCCATTTGAAGAAGATGTATATGAAGAACTCAAAAAGAAGGTGCAAGACTAATAATGCGTTTTGAACTTAACGAAACAGAAAATAAAAAGCTTCTCGCTTTATTTGAACAACACGAGAAGAATATAGACTATTTGATATACCTCCGCGATTTAATTTGGCAAGAACCACATATCGATAGTGGTCTTTTTGATAATAAGAATAGCTTTGAAATCAGAATGGAATATATCAAGCAAGTATTAGAAAATCATAAAACCGATTCATCCTTTATAAGTAAAAATCTTCCATGGGATAGTCAAGAAGTGATGCTTGATACTTTTACTAATAATTCATATTATCAAGCACTTAAAAATATTAGTTTTGAAGAAGATGGCTGGAAGCTCACCACCAAGAAGATGAAAGCCTATACCTTATTCCCGTATGATGAACAATATCATTATGGCGCTAACTCGATATTAAAAATGTCTTTAGGTTATTTTACCAATGATTATGACTATCCTACAATTTCTTTGTGCGACCAAGAATGGATGAGCCTTAATCCACATGAAATTAGAACTATGGAAATGCCGATCCAAGTGGCTAAAGGCAAAGTTCTAACTCTTGGTTTAGGCCTTGGCTATTTTGCCTACATGGCGCATCTAAAAGAAGAAGTTAAAGAAGTCTATATCGTCGAGATGGATTTAGAACTCATTAAGCTGTTCCAAAAACATCTACTTCCATTATTCCCATATAAAGAAAAGATCCACATCATTAAAGCGGATGCTTTAGTGTTTATCAATCAAATTAACAATAGAGATTATGATTTTATCTTCGCGGATCTTTGGCATGATGTCGGTGATGGTTTACCGATGTATATTAAGCTCCAAGAAAGATTCAGTAAGTTCACATATACAAAACGTCATTATTGGATTGAGAATTCATTGATCACGTATTTAAGACTGTTACTCATCGGTGTCATTAAAGATGAATACTACAAAGTTGAAAACGAATATGATGATATTCAATTAACAATCAAAAAATACTTAGATAAGTTCACTCTCCATAATAGTTACGAACTAGATGCATTACTAAGCATTCAAGGAGTAAAAAATTCAGTATTAATCAAATAAATCTTTTATATAATATATAAAAGTGTTATAATATATTTGGGAAATGGATAAGGGATAGAGTAATCATCTACCCTTTTTTGTTTCCCATTTTTTTGACAAAGCAAAGTCACTAAAACTCGGAACGGAGACCTCACTAATCTAACACTAGAAAGTGAGGTGATCTGCGATGAAGCAATTCAAAGAATTCAAAGCAATTCTAATTGCTCTTTGCCTTCTATTGTGCTTGTTTATAAAACTCGCATAAAAAAAGAGTCCCAAACCAACTAATTACCAATAAGTGTTGTGAGGCTCCGTTCTTATGGCTTCATTATAACGAATTATTTGTCAAAGACAAGACATTAAAACTCGGAACGAATACCTCTCTGACACACAAAGAAGGGAGGTGATAACGATGAAACATATTAAAGAATTCAAACTTGTTTTGATTCTAATTGCCATCTGCCTCTTTATATGTCTGCTACTAAAGCTGATGTAAAAAAGAATCCCTCAATACTCATACCATAAAGTGTCAGAGAGGATTCGTTCTTATGGTCTTATTATAGCAAATCAATTTGTTTATTCAACAAACCTGTTTGAAAATATTTATCGTATTATTTGTGTAAATAATAAAGTGGTATATAATAATTCCGGAAAGAAGAGGTATTTATATGCCATTAGTTAACTCTAAAGAAATGTTTGAAAAGGCCTACAACGGCGGCTATGCAATTGGTGCTTTCAACTGCAACAACATGGAAATCGTTCAAGCGATTACAGAAGCTGCAAAAGAATGCAATTCTCCAGTTATTCTCCAAGTCTCCGCTGGTGCCAGAAAATATGCTAAACCTGTCTATTTAAAGAAAATGGTTGAAGCTGCTGTCGAAGACACCAACTTACCAATCGTTCTCCACTTAGACCACGGCGCAGATTTCGAAATCTGTAAAGATTGTATCGACGGTGGTTTCACATCAGTCATGATCGACTGCTCCAGCAAGCCATTCGAAGAAAACATCGCTATCACAAAGAAAGTTTGTGAATACGCTCACGCTCATGTCCCATACGTTACAGTTGAAGCTGAATTAGGTACATTAGCGGGTATCGAAGACGAAGTTAAAGTTGAACACGGTGCAGAATCCTACACCAGACCAGAAGACGTCGAAGAATTCGTTCGTAGAACTGGTTGTGACTCCTTAGCTATTGCTATCGGTACATCTCATGGTGCTTACAAGTTCAAACCAGAACAATGCACAAGAGATCCAGAAACAGGTGTCTTATTACCACCTCCATTAAGATTCGATATCTTAGAAGAAGTGAGCAAACGTTTACCAGGTTTCCCAATCGTCTTACACGGTTCCTCCTCCGTTAACCAAGAATTCGTTAAAATCATTAACGACAACGGTGGTGCCTTAAAAGACGCAGTTGGTGTTCCAGAAGCTCAATTAAGACAAGCTGCTAGATTAGCCGTTTGTAAAATCAATATCGACAGCGACCTCCGCTTAGCGATGACTGCTGGTATTAGAGAACATATGAAAGCTCATCCAGATCACTTTGACCCACGTCAATATGTCGGTGATGGCCGTGCTTATGTTAAACAATTAGTCAAACACAAAATCACTGATGTGTTAGGCTCAAACGACAAGCTTTAATATCTAATAAAGCAACAAAATAACGATACTGCCTTTGCGGTATCGTTTTTTCTTGATTAAATCATAAAAAAACTTTATCTTATTTTTTGAAAATAAAAACACACTTAGGAGGTACTAATATGAAGAATAAATGGTTAATGATTCCATCTTTTGCCATGATGCTATCAATTGTTGGATGCAATACCGACGATACAGTTTATTACAACTCTCCTGAGGATTTGATTAAAAATAGAGTTCTCGATAGAGTCAGTGCCGTTTTTGATGATAGATATAGAATGACCGATAAATACGACATCATTACAGAGGGAATAAAAGAAATCGAATATTTCGAGAAAACTGAAAAAATCCAAAAGACCAACGATAGATATGTTGGTTTTGAAATGTGTTCTCTCGTGACTAAAAAACAAGCGCTTTTTAATACATATTTTATCGTCAGAGAGGATGGCTTTATCGGTGGCAATCTTTCTGGCTATTTCAAGGTATCTTCTCGTATAACTAAGTCAATAATTGATAAACTCTACGATGAACGCGAAGACGCTGAAAAAGAGTATTACGAAGTCAAAGAAACAGTATCAAACTTAACAAACTTTTTTGGTGAAATGAAGAATCAAATATGTGGAGTCAGTTATGATTACACCTATGATCCAACAAAATATCCTAATCGTTTTAACAAAGGCTTTTTTGATGACGGAACAATTCTTGGCGAATTAGAAAAAATTGAATATACAGAAGTTGACGCACCATCAGACAGTTTCTACTTAGATAGATCTCTAACTTATTTTCCATATCATTACTATGATGATGGTATTTTAAGATTTGGTATTGAATACCGAGGAGATGATTATGCTTGGTGGTTCTTGCGTTTCAACGAAGAAAAGAATATGGCCTGTTTGTATTTCTCTGGCTTCATAAAGGATTCGTTTAATGTCGAAGTTAGAACTGAAACTTTTTATTCTGTATCTCCTGAAGCTGTAAATGCAATTTATGAAAAAGTACAGCTCAAAGGTGAGAGTGCTGAAAATCACGACTAAAATTAATAATAAAAAGGAGCAATCGCTCCTTTTAAATTCTATTTAAATCGAACTTATTTCTTCTTTGCTTCTAAAGATTCAGCAATACGTTTGAGATAATCGAGTTCGGTTGGTTCTGGTTTGCCTGGTTCTGGTGGAACTGGTCTTTCTTCTGGATGCTTTTCGTAATAAGCTTCTTGAGCTTTTGCTTTGAGTTCTTCTCTCTTTCTAGCCATTGCATTGCTGACTTTAACAATGATGAATAAGACAGCAGCAATAATAATGAAGGAGATGATAGCGGTTAATAATGCACCCCAGTCAATAACGGCAGCGCCATTGAATGTAAATGTTGTGCCGTGTTGAGTATATTTGCCTAATAAAGCGGTTTGCCATTGAACGAATGTTTCACTGTCTTTTGTGATTGTGACACCTTGTGATTCGGCAAAGGCAATTGTCTTTTCGACTAAGTTACCCATTGCGAATGATTGTCCAACTGGACCTCTTTGAGCATCGTTAAGTGCTGGTAAAACTGTTACCAAGCCTTTTAAACCACCTGGGACAGCCCAAGTTGCAAGACTTAACAAGATGTTAACGAAAGCATTGACGATAGCGCCAAATGCGCCACCAATAACAACACCAACTGCTAACATGAAGGCATTGCCACGATTGATGAATTCTTTAAATTCGGCCCATAGACCTGGACCTTTCTTTTCCTTTTTTGCCATATTATGTTTTGAAATTCCTTTCAAGTTAATTTTATGGTAATCCATTTTAATTAAAAATGCAATGCATCTGCCTATGCCTTTTTTCTAGAAATTACGTTACAATATTGGTGATTCATATAAGGAGTTAGTTATGAGCAAAATTGTATATTTAGGACATGCCTCTTTTCTACTAGAGGGAAGAGATTATTCATTAGTTATTGATCCATATCAAAACGATAGTGTTCCAAATCTAAAATTCCCAAAAATAGAACCAGTAGATGCAGTAGTGTGTTCACACGATCACTATGACCATAACGCTCGTGAATTAGTTAATATCAAGAACAATCCAGCGCAAGTAGGCGCAGTATCTGCGACCGTCCCACACGATGATTGTGGTGGTGCTAAACGTGGTTTAAACAAAATTAATATGTTTGAAATTGAAGGTTATAAAATAGTGCATCTAGGTGACACTGGTTGTTTACTAGATGAAAAGACTTTAGAACCGTTCAAAAACTGTGATATTTTATTAGCTCCAATTAATGGTTTTTTTACCATTGGACCAAAAGAGTTAAAAGAAATTGCTAAGATCATTAATCCAAGAATCTTAATTCCTATGCATTACTATATGAAAGAATTCAATAGTGGTTATCCTGATGGCAATATGATTGATGAATTTAAAAAGCTCTTCCCTAACTATCAATATTTAGATAAGGAAGAACTTAATCTAGATGAATATAAAGATTATCAGGGTGTATTAATCTTTAAGCAGCAGCTTCAGCGCTAAGATAATAATCTAAGAAAGCTTCAAAATTAGGCTTATGGTACTTATTAGCGGCACCTTGTGACCAATAATAGGTACCATTTTTTCCTTCAATAATACCTTCAGTAATAGTCATTCCTTTTAATATGTTAGGGAAAGTATATTGACTATTTAATGCTTCTTTTCTTTCTTCAGAATAGAATGAATCGGCAATGTAATAACTACCATCGTCTTTTTTATCAATGACATCATTAAAGTAAATAGCGGCAGCTTCGACTTTACCATCTTTACGATATTGGATGGTTGGAACAACACCTTGTTGATAACCAAAAAGATTACCTTCCGCTTCACTTAAGCCATATTTATCTTTAAGGTTTTGATAGGAGGCTTTTTCTTCTTCAGTGGCGCCCTCATATTTTGCGATATCATAGTATTTTTGCATATCTAATAAGTAGATATTTTGATTGATAATCTTTTCTTTAATGTAGGGTATAACAACTTCACTTAAAGAATACTTACAGTCATTACAACCATGACGGATAAACATCACTGTTTGATCCTTAGTGGAATCGATAGTGGCTTCATCAGTGTAATAGAGATATGGACGCTTAACGTATTTACTAACAAAATCGTTCATCTCTTTACCAGTGGTGTCTTCAAAGATTGTTCTATATTTCCTGTTAGAGTGAGAGAACTTTTGAATAAGCTTTTCACCATTAAAGATATAAAGATAAGGAGTGCTTTCATTAAGTTTCTCAATCTTAAGATGTGACATTGTTGGTTCAACATTTTGAGCGTTATACAAGTACACTAATCCAGAATAATTAAAACAATAGTTCTTGAGTGCTTCCTGATAAGTGTTCCAACACAAGCAAGTTTCACTATATTCACCTTGATAGACCGCTAATAGGAAAACTTCTTTCTCATCTCTAGTTTTTGCTAAGAGTTCAGAACTACTTAATTCCTTAATCGCGTCCTCATTACCTAACTCCATTTTACTGCCAAAGGTAAGATGATACTTTTCTACTTCTTTATTACCATCACAACCGGTAAGTAATGGTAAGACAAGTAGGGGTAATAACAATAATTTTTTCATAGTTTAACCAAATTATAGAAAAAGAAGATAATGCGTGCAAGCGTATGTGTGAGAAAGCACTAAAAATAGGTGTCAAAAATAGCGTTAAAAATGACCCCAAAAATCAGTCAAAAAACTGATGCAAAAATCGACGTGAAAAACTCGCTAGAAAATCGAGCCAAAAAATCGAAAGAAAAAATGCTGCAAAAAACGCTGAAAAAAGTTAACAAAATTTTGAAAAGGCAAATTTACAAAATATATTGATATATTCTAAACAAAATTAAAAAAGCACTTTTTCAAAAATCCCCCCAGAAAAAAATTTTAAAAAAATTGTTTGTTTTTTTGTTTAATTTTATATATATTTTTTGCGTGATTTTTTAATCAAAAATTGCGAAGGAGAAAAGGCGGGGAAATTATGGACAAAAAAAATATCATTATTTCGCTTCAAGGTGTCAACAAAGTTTTTGATGGCACAACAGTAGTCGATAACTTTAATCTCGATATCACAAAAGGTGAGTTCGTTACATTCTTAGGACCTTCTGGTTGCGGCAAGACTACAACACTCAGAATGATCGCTGGTTTTGAAACACCAACAGACGGTAAAATTTTGCTCAATGGTGAGGATATTACAAAAATTCCTCCTCACAAAAGACCAATTAACACTGTCTTCCAACGTTATGCATTGTTTCCACATTTAGATGTTTATGATAACGTTGCTTTTGGCTTAAAGCTTAAAAAGATTCCTTATGAAAAAGAGGACAAGAAAGGCAATAAAATTACAGCCTATCGTCATCTAACTGCTAAAGAGATCGACGAAAAAGTTGCTCACGCTCTTGAAATCGTTGACTTAGATGAATTTGAAGATCGTGATATTTCTACTTTATCTGGTGGCCAACAACAAAGAGTCGCTATTGCGCGTGCTATTGTTAATGAACCAGAAATTCTTCTTCTCGATGAACCTTTAGGCGCTCTTGACTTAAAGATGAGAAAAGATATGCAAATCGAATTAAAAGAAATGCATAAGAAATTAGGTATTACATTTATTTACGTTACCCATGACCAAGAAGAAGCTTTAACAATGTCAGATACAATCGTTGTTATGAAATCTGGCCAAATTCAACAGGTTGGAGGTCCATTAGACATTTACAATGAACCAGTTAACGCATTCGTTGCTGACTTCATTGGTGAATCTAATATTTATAACGCTACAATGGCGGGAAAACTCAAAGTTAGATTCCTTAACCATGTCTTTGATTGTATCGATGATTTCCCAACCAATGAAAAAGTTGATGTCGTCGTTCGTCCAGAAGACGTCATCTTAAAAGTGGTTAAGGAACCTTCTAAAGAAAAAGTTACTGGTAAGATTGTAACTAAAGTCTTTAAAGGTGTTCACTATGAATATTTAGTTCAAGTCGGCAAAGCCGAAGTTGAATGTAGAGACACAAAAGACCGTAACGTTGGTGATTTAGTGACTGTGGAAGTTGATCCAGAAAACATCCAAATCATGAAGAAAGAATTAACCAGCAACGTTTACCGTGAAGCCTGGATTAACAACAAAAACCAAGTTGTTATTGGTGAAGATCCATTCGCCTGTGACATTACTCAACTTCTAAAAGGTTCTTCCGTTAATGAAGATGGCTATTTAGTTGGTCCTGATGGCAAAAAATACGATTTAAACGATGCTGATGTGACCGCTGAAATCGCCTTAGATAAAGTCGAAATGATCGACGGTTATGATAACGGTGACACTAATGGTGACATCGTGAGCATTATCTATAAAGGCGATCACTATCAAGTGATGGTGAGAACCGATGATGAAGAAGACTTCATCGCGCTTACAGACTATACTTGGAATGAAGGTGACCAAGTTTCTATTAAAGTTTTACCACAAAATATTAAATTATCTTTGAAAGGTGAAATTTCAAAATATGAAATCGAATAGAGGCACACGTTTCCAACTTTTCAAACGTAAGCATCTCTGCATCCCTTACGGAGTATTCTTGGTACTCTTTATTATTGTCCCAATCTTAATCATCGTTTATTATGCGTTCACTGACGATAATGGTCTTCCAAGTATTAGTGCTTTCGTGGGATTCTTCACTAACTGGTCAAAAGTTAATGTTTTGATTACATCAGTGTTCGTTGCCCTTCAAACAACACTTCTATGCTTACTAATTGGTTATCCGCTTGCATATTTCCTTGCGGATAAAAAAGTCAATAAAAATGCCGTTTTAATTACATTGTTTGTCGCTCCTATGTGGATTAACTTTGTTCTTAGAACAGGTGCGACTCGTGACTTATTAACATGGATGGGTATCAATGGTGGTAACATGCCATACTTAGCGACATTAATTGGTATGGTTCAAAACTATTTACCATTTGTTATTCTTCCTTTATATACAACAATGCTTAAACTCGATAAGAGTCAAATTGAAGCCGCTGCTGACTTAGGCGCTAATCCAGTCCAAGTATTTTTCAAGAGCGTGGTCCCTCAATCAGTTCCTGGCATTGTTTCAGCTTGCACAATGACATTTATGCCAACCATGTCAAGTTATGTTATCAGTGACACACTTTCCGAAGGAAAGATTACCTTATTTGGTAACTATATCTATTTAGACTTCGCTAATAACTTATGGCATGATGGCTCATTTATGGCCCTCATTATGCTAGTTATTATTGGTATTTCAATGATCCTCACCCGTAATAGTGGTAAAGAGGAAAAGGAAGGAGGAGCAGCATGGTAAAGAAAATCATCGGCCAAACATATATTTGGTTTATTCTCCTATTAATGTATCTTCCGATCCTTGTCCTTATTGCTTTCTCATTTACTGAAAGCGTAAACGTCGGTGTTTGGAAAGGATTCTCTTTCGGACTTTATGGTGACTTGTTCCACAGCAAAGAAACAATGGTGGCCTTGGCCAATACATTAATCATTGCTATTACAAGTGCCTTAGTTAGCACAATCCTTGGCACTTTAGGCGCTATCGGTGTGTTCTATTCTTCCAAGAAGTTTAGAAAGGCATTCGAATTTGTTAACCAAATTCCAGTTGTTAATGCTGAAATCGTTATGGCTTTATCTTTAGCCATCATGTTTGCAGCCTTACCAAGCTTATTATTTAAAATTGATTTACGTTCTTACTGGACATTATTAATCGGTCACGTTGTCTTAGGCGCTCCATTTGTCTA
>CAMZGG010000005.1 GCA_947306345.1 uncultured Caryophanales bacterium | reverse complement strand
GAGAATGTGTAATTAGCGTGTTCACCATTACTGATAATCACAGTTTTTAAGGAATCTGGAACATCGCTATTATCGGTAACATATTCCTCAAATAAAGAACCTAAGAATCTGATATTTAGTCTAATTGGATCAGTCCAGTTGCTAGAAGTATATCTAGAATATAAGAATTCATCGTTATAAGCACCTCTACGAACCCATATATCACCTTCGTTTGGATTACTTGGGGCCGATGAGCCACTTGGCGTTGCTCTGATAGTATCGGAAGGATCATTTTTAATGTTAAAGCTCTTATACCAATCGCCACCTACTCTATACCAGACATCACCAGTATTTGTATTAATCCAAATCCAATTATCATCTTGGGCGTCATCAGAGTCGACAGGATCTCTATTTTCGGTTTCCGTTCGATATGCTGGTGTGAATGGAAGATATGGAACTGAAATAGTCTTTAACGATGTACAGCCATTGAAGATAGCGTCATACATGTCAGTTACAGAACTTGGAATAACCACTGTTTCTAGAGAAGTACAATCCTTAAAAGCATAAGATCCAATAAACATAGTTGTATCTGGAAGCGAAATAGCAACCAAATTAGAACAACCCGCAAACGCTGCGTCGTTCATTCCAGCGAAAGCCGAGCCATCCGCAAACGCAACATATTTAAGCGATGTGCAATTTTCGAAAGTATACATACCAAATGATTGAACTGAATTAGGCACAACAAATGTTTCAAGACTAGAACAACCACTAAACACATAATCGCTAAAGAATTCGACTGTTGGGTTATCGCCAAAAGTAACATTCGTTAACGAAGAACAATCCTTAAAAGCACGGTCAAGGATAACGCTAACGCTATCAGGAACACTTATCGATTTAATGTGCGAACAGCCAGCAAAAGTATTGCTGTTCAAGATATACATACCACTAATGCTAATGTAAGTCCCTTTTGTGACAACAACATTCTTTAAGCTTGTAGGAACATAAGCATTGTTGCTGTTATAATCAACGGCACCAAAGATATGGCCAAAGTGAGTTGGGTCGCTTGGATCTGCCGCTTCGTAATCACTGCCAGTGAATGGAAGAATGATGTTCTCTAAAGTATTCCAGCCTTGGAACGCGCCTAAACCAATATGTTTAACACTGTTTGGTATAACGATAGAAGTAAATCTTGCATCATCACCGTTGTAATACAATAAGCCACTATCTGAGTCAAAATAATAACTACCATCTGCAACAATTGGTGGGACACCATGTCCAATAGTCGCGTTACCAGTTAGAACCCAGTTATTGCTTTGGAGTGTAAAGATTTTGCCTGAATCGACATCAATATACTTATCTCCTTCTTGAGCGCCAGGAGCGCCATGACCAGCAAGTGTTCTAATGTACCAGCAGTAACCGCCATCCCATGTCAAACATGTATATCCGTTATCAGTATCTGTACTATATCCTAAATCAATATAATAATCATTATTATATGTATGTGAGTAAGTATCTTCATTGCCTACTGTGAATGGAGTAAATTTGCCTTTGACCCAAGTACCATTGGAAGCAAAATATAAGTCTTCTGTATCTTCATCATAGTAGATGTCGCCATTTTCTAGCGGCGCAACAGTTGGCGCGCCATGACCATGATTAATGTAAATATTAGTATCTTTCCAGCCATTACCGTCATGTAGTTGTAAAAATGTATTATATTGATTGATTATTGTAGCGCAATAATCTCCGTCGTGGCCGGCATCATCATCTGGCCAATAATCGATTACAGTAATCGTTAATTTACCTTTTCTCCAGACACCATTTTGTTTTGTATAAATATCGCCGGTATTGACATCAATATAGAAGTTACCATTCTTACTTGCTGGTGTTAAAATCGGATTGCCATGACCATATCTTATTTCATCGGCTACCAAACTAGAACCAACATTTAAGAAAGCATAATCACCAATTGATTTGAGACTGGTTGAGAAATTGAAATTCTTAAGACTTGTGCAGTCAGCAAATGCATAATCACCGATAACTGTAACACTATTTGAATTAGAGACTGTCTCTAAAGCAGCGCAGCCTCTGAAGGCATAATCACCAATGGTTAACAAACCATCATTGAGTGGAGCACAAATTAGGCTAGCGCAGCCATCAAATGCGTGAGCACCAATATGTTTTAAAGTGCTTGGCATATTGATTGCTAATAAACTGGCTGAATTTGTGAAAGCATTATTACCGATAAAGGATGTACCTTCTGGGATAACAATAGTTTCAATATTTGCGCAGTTTTTAAATGAATAGGTGTAGTCACCAGCTTGGCCGCTGATAACGACAGTCTTTAATGATGATGGAACTGTGGAGTTATCCTTGTTGCCAAACAAATAACCAACTGTCTTGACATTCATGCAGTGTGGATTGCCCCATGAACCATCGAAATATATCCAATAATAAGCATCCTGTATGCTTATATTGTAATAGTTGTCATAGTATGAATAACAAACATCACCGTTTTTGAAAGTGCCAGTTGGCATATCGTATCCACCATTACCATCCCATTCAGCGGTGTAGATATTAGAATCACTATTAAATTTGAGGTTGCCGATTTTTACAAAGCTTCCTGTTGCTGCATCACCAAACCAAACAAAGTAATCATATGTGCTTGTATTTAAGAAGACAAAGTCATAATTGTAATAATAGTAACTGGTATAGTCGCTACTTACTGGATCTCTATCTTCCGCCAAAGAGAATGGGAACGGATTGTTTACATCGTTTCCAGATATATAGCAAGCACCTTCTAGTGACTTAATGGTCAAAGCCACAAGTGATGATTGTGTGCCCGTAAAAATAGGACCTTCATAAGCAACGCTGTTATTAACACAAGACTCTGGCTCAATGTAATAAAGAAGAGATGCACAGTTATAGAAACAGTTAACACCTAGTTTTTCAATACGGCTACCTTCTTCATAAGTGAAAGCTTTGAGGCCTGTGCAACGACTAAAGGCACCGTAGTAAATCGTTTCAACATTCTTAGGAATAATTATTGATTCAATGCTATCGCAATATGAGAAAGCATCAGGTAAGATTCTTACTAGTTGACTATTGTTGCCAAAATTAATATTTACTAAGGAAGAACATTTATAGAATGCTTCAGCGCCGATAGTTTTAATCGAGCTTGGAATAGAAATACTGACTAATTTATCACATCCATAGAATGCGTAAGTTGGGATACGGTATTCATTAAATGAACCTAAACCATAAACATCGAATTCGTTTTCGAGAGTGCTGTCATAGCCAGTGAAGTGAGTACCTACAGTCACCACAACAGTTTTTAAACTGTTAGGCATGTATGTACTGCTTTCATAATAACGTTCAGCACCAAAGATATAAGAGAAATGCATTTCATCATCGTATCGGCAATCTCTCTTTTGACCGGTAAATGGAAGAACAATGTTCTCTAAATGATCCCATCCTTGGAATGCACCTAGACCAATTGATGTGATTGTGTCTGGAATAACAAGAGTTGTAAAAGCATCACAATCTTTGAAAGCATAATCACCAATTTGCGTTAAACCAGTTGGTATATTAATGCTCTTGAGGTTTGTACAACCATCAAAGGCATGAGCGCCAATATTGTCTAAAATGGTGTTGTCTGCAAATGTGACTATTTTTAATGATGTACAACCTTTGAAGGCATCGTCATCAATTGTGTAGACATCTTTTGGAAGGCTGATGTGTTCAATATCAGCACAGCCCATGAATGAATCTTCTTGGATGAAATAACGGTCATATGTTTGATTATATGAACCTTTAGTAATCACCACTGTTTTGAGATTACTTAAAGTATCGTTATTGAATGTATCGAAAGTCGCGTTGCCGTTTGGACTGACAAAGATATAGGCAAATTTCGCAAATAAGATATCAAGATTACCAATTTTGTGCCAGACGTTTGGATCGGTGTTATCAATTTCATAGAAATCGTAGTTATCGACATCAACATAGAAACTATTACCTGATGCAGGTGTTGGAGCACCATGACCATAAGTAATATCTCCTGGTGTAGATTCACCAACGTGGACAAATTGTAATTGACTATACCACTTACCGTCTATTTTTCTAAAAATCTTATCGTTTGTGGTGTCCACGAGAAGGTCGTTATCGTTACCAACACTATCATCTGGTTTACCACCAATTTCGATATTATCGTCAGTTAAGACATCGCCCATCCATGAATAGGAAGCGCCAGCGAATGGAAGAGAGATAGATTCTAATGATGTACAACCATGGAAGACACCTCTACCTAAATCTTTGATGCTGTTTGGAAGAGCAATAGAAGTTAATGATGTACAGTCTTGGAAAGCATATTCATGAATGACTTTAATACCTTCGTTGAAGAATGCATATTTCAATGATGTGCAACCATTAAAGGCATTAAGATCAATTCTTTGAATATTACCAGGAATCACAATAGATTCTAATGATGTGCACTTATAGAACATTTGTTGACTAATAGTGTCCATATTATTAGAGAATCTCACTGAGGTAAGCGCACTACATTCTTGGAATACACAAATACCAACAGAAGTGACTGAATCTGGAAGATAGACACTCTTAAGAGATATATCATTAAAGAAGCATTCCTTACCAATTGTGGTTAAACCTTCTGGTAAATAAACTGTTTCTAATGATTGGCAGTTTGACACTGCATAATCACCAAGAGTATTAACACTATTTGGCAACACTAAATTCACTAAAGAAGAGCAGAGTGAAAAAGCGCTCATATTAATCGTACTTATAGTGGAAGGTAATGAAATATTCTTTAAAGAACGACATTCATTAAACGCCTTTAATCCCACAGAAGAAGCCGTACCATTAATCACAATAGTTTCAATGTTAAAGCATTTATAGAAAGCGTTTGAAACAATGTTACTAGCGTTATTAATAATTACAGTTTTTAAGGAATATGGTACATAAGTATGGTTTTCGGCATAAATAGTTGTACCAAAGATATAGCCGATATTGTTATAGGAATTATCGCTACCATTATCTTTACCGATTAATGGGAGTGAAATGCTTTCTAATTTGCTATTAGAGTTAATAAGCATTTCGCCAGTATTGGTATTGATAAACACAACATTTAAATTATTGGAGTTAGCAGAAGCTGCGGCTGGGTTAGTTGTACCACTAGCAAAACTATAATGGATGGTATCTTTTAATACCCAATCATTACCTGTACCGTTACGCACATAGATATGACCAAAGTGATCAAGATCAGTACAAACAAAGATATCACCGTCCGTACCCATCGTTGTTCTATTAGCAAACACATCAACAACGATGGAAGTAGCGTTTGAAGAATATGAACTCTTCAAATTATCATATTCGGTCCATGCTTTGCTTACTTCAAATGCACCTTTACCAATGGTGGTCACACTATTTGGAACACTGATAGCTTTTAAGCTCGAACAGTACGCAAAGGCTTTAATACCAATTGTTTGTAATTTTTCATTGAAATAAACATAAGCTAAATTAGAGCAGCCTTCGAACGCATTAGCACCAATATTAGTTAATTCACTTGGTAATGTAATAGCGGTTAAGCTAGAACAGCCTTTAAATGTCTTCTCACTAATATTGGCAATTGTATTTGGAAGAATGACGGTCTTCAAATGCGTAAAACCTTCAAAGACACCGGTGATTTCACCACTAGCGTTATTCTTAAATTCATAGAAAGGTGTTAATCCGGCATCCGCTTCATCAGATGGGGCTAATAAATCTCTACCTAAATCAACGTATTCTAAGTTATTACAATCAAAGAATGGATTCCAGTATGATAAGAGCCATTCTCCACCAGCGTAGCCAAACGAAGAAATCGCACATTCAAATTTGACGTATTTTAAGTTTTGACATGTTCTAAATGCCCCACTTTCAACAATCTTATCAACGCCATCTAAAACTAAGACACTTGTTAAGTTGTTGCAGTATGAGAATGAATCCGCACCAATTCTTGTGACAGAAGAAGGAATAACAATATTCTTTAAGCCACTATGAGTGAATGCATACCAGCCAATAGTTCTTAATCCTTCTGGAAGGACGATATATTCTAAGGAAGAGCAGTTATCAAAAGCAAAGCTTTCCAATGTAGTCAATGTAGATGGTAGTCCAACATAGCTAAGGCTTGTACAAGAACCAAAGGCATATTGACCGATATAAGTAACACCATATGGGATAACAATTGATGTTAATGATTCACAGTATCTAAAGGCATTATCTTCAATACGAACAATATTATTTGGAAGAATAATTGATGTTAAGGCTCTACATCCTTCAAAAGCGCTATATGAGATGACGTTTCCATCAACACCATTACCACCAGTAAGGGTAATTGTTTCAATAAATTTATGATAGTTGCCAAAGAGGGCACCTAAATTTTGTTGTCCTTGAGTTCTACCCATACCCACAAAAGGAATAGTTAATTCTCTAATTCTCGCGTGGTAGAACGCATTCTCAAAGATATTTGTCACACTATCAGGAATGACAAATGAATCCATTTCAACCGCTGTGAAAGCATATTGTTTAATCTGTTTAATATTGTTAGGAAGAACAATTGTTTCAACACTTGTTAGACCACCAAAGGCATAAGCACTAATTTCATCACCATTTTCACCATTAGCGCCAGTTAAGACGATGGTTTTAAGGCTTGTTGGAACATAGCTTGCTTGGCTATTGTAATCAGAAGCGCCAAAGACATAACCAATAAATGCAGTATTAGTGCCAGTTGGTGAGTCTAATAATGACCATTGATCAAGTTCTGTGATTTTCATTTGAACAGACCATGATGAACCATCATAGCCATACATATCGCCTGTCAAATAGTCGATATACATATCATCATTATCGCTTGACACAAATGTTGGTGTACCAGCATCAACATAAACGCTATTGCTTGTAATGCTAGCCCAATTAATCTTTTCAACCCATGTACCGTTGATGCACTGCCAGACATTCGTGGAATCAATATCTAAATAGACATTAGAAGCATTATAGTCTGCAGCAGGTTCACCATGACCATATGAATAAGTCAATGCTGTATTTGGATCATAAGCAAAACCACCGATATATGGTAATGTGATTGATTTAAGTGAAGTGCAACCTTGGAAGGCACCAGTGCCAATAGAGGCTGGTTTACCTGAAACCACGATATTTTCAATATGTGAACAACCATTTAACGCATTTTCTGGAATAGCATTATTACCGTTTAAAACAATTGTGGTTAATGAAGCAGGAATAGCATCATTATCAACACCGAATAACGCACCAATTGAGTGATGTGTTGATGGAAGAGAAGCGAATATATCAGAGATACCAAGTGGTTGGTAAGTCATAAAATTGAAATACAAGGCATATGAGCTTCCAGTCCATGCATACACGTCACCATTTAATCTATTGATATAGCCTTCTTCATCAACGTGGTCAGCGTTATTTGGAACACCATCAGAAATGGCGAATTTAATACTACTTGGAGACCACATATTAAAGGCAACATACCAAGGATCACTTGGATTGGTACGAACCCAGACTTTATATGTATCTTCATCTAAGTAGACAGTGGAACCATTATAGCTATCATCTGGCTCACCATGACCAGTGGACCATGTCGCAGTAATAGATGTACCTGTATCATTTGGAATATATGGAATCGCTAATGATTCAAGAGCGATACAGCCTTTGAATGCGTCATCGCCAATAGAAGTCACGCTATTTGGAATAGCAAGGGCTTTTAAACTTGTACAGCCAGCGAAAGCACCATCACCAATGGATTCAAGACCACCAGTGGATCTTGTGGTTGGTGTTCTTAATGCTGATACACTAGTGCTATTGACTGATTCAAAATAGATATAAGTCATATTGGAACAACCCTTAAAGGCGTCGTTACCAATAGTTTTCACATTGTGAGGAATAATTATTGAGGTCAAACCAGTACAGCCCTCAAACGCGCTATTTCCGATGGAAGTAACGGTATATGGAATAGTAATTGATGTAATACCAGTATTATCTTTAAAGACATTATCACCAATCGCGGTAATTAATTGACCATCAAAGAATTCTGGAATAACTACATCGCCTGTCGCGGTGCATTCGGTTAAGACACCGTTTTCAACTTTAAATTTTGCCCAACGAGCATATAAGACAGTATCACCTGTGATAACATCTTTTCCGAAATCCCATTTTGTTCCAGAAGCGGTATACCAACCTTGGAAAATCCAACCATCTCTAGTAGGATCCGCTGGTTTATCGTTATTAATGTTATGACCATGTTCAACATCAGCAACAGTTGTGTATGTATCATCAATACCATCACTATCTGAGTCATAACCTAAATTAAAGTAAACATCATATTTATCTAATTCGTTATGGATATTGCCGTGTTCAACCCATGCACCACTTTCTTTAACGTAGAAGGTCCATGTTGTTAAATCGATATAGGAGTCACCATCAATACCATCATTGTTATCTGGTACACCTGCACCTGTGGTAACTGATGTACCATCATTACCTTTAATAATGCCTTTAGATGTCCAAACACCACTTTCTTTAATAAAGTATTCCCAAGTGGATGTATTGATATATGAGTCACCATCAACGCCTTCAGTTGTTGGATCAATTGCACCAGTAAGGAGGCTCTTACCATTAGTGCCGTTATAAACAGTAATTGCTAATGAATTACCATCAGAGAATGTCACTGTATATGTATCAACAGTGCCAGGTTCACCAGTGCCTGATGTAGAAATATCAGTAATGGTAACACTTGTGCCATCCGCACCATTAAACGAACCTTTAGATGTCCAGGTATCTTCTGCAGTCTTAACATAAAGTGTCCAAGAGGCGACATCGATATATGAATCACCAACAGTACCTAATGCACTATTTGGGGCACCTGTACCGGTAAGAAGTGTCTTACCATTTGTACCGTTAGCACCATTAGTGACTGTGAATGTACTAGTTGTACCATTTGAATATGTAATTGTATATGTATCTACAGTTCCAGCGGAGCCATCCCCATCGGTTCTAATAACAGAAACAATAGAAACACCTTTGATGTTACCTTTCTTAACCCAGGAACCGTTTTCTTTAACGAAATAATCCCATGATGTGGTATTGATATAGGAATCACCATCAACACCTTGATCTGTTGGGTTATCCACACCAGTTAAAACAGCAGTGCCATTTTTACCATTGGTCACGGTAAATGCATATGGTTCACTACCATCGGTATAAGTAATTGTATATGTATATGTTAAACCATCAGCGGCTGGGCCAGTCTTGGTAATGCTAGCAATACCACGGCCATTTTGACCAGCTGCGCCTTGAATGCTACCTTGTAATTCCCAGTTGCCTGAGACCTTTAAATAATAGTTCCATGTGGCTGTATCGATATATGAATCGCCATCAACGCCACCTGTGGCACCTGTTGGAGCACCAATACCCACTAAAATGGTATTACCATTTTGACCAGCGGCACCTTGTGCACCTGCTGCGCCATTAGTGATTTCGAATGTAGAAGAACTACCATCTGAATATGTGATTGTATATGTATCGACTAAGCCGTTACTACCAGTCTTATTAACACTAGAAACGGATACGCCATTTTGACCAGCTGCGCCTTGTGCACCTGCTGCGCCACTAGCGCCTCTGATGTTACCTTTAAATACCCAGACACCAGCTTCTTTAACGAAGTAGTCCCAAGTAACAGTATTAATATAGGAGTCACCATCTCTACCTAAATCATTAGCAGGATCAGTTTCACCTGTTCTCATACATGTGCCATCAGCACCATCTTGACCGTTAATACCATTAGCCACTGTGTAGTCATAGTAACTACCATTAGTGAAGACAATACGGTATGTGGTTTCTGTCGCAGTGACATTTGTAATAATAATGCTGCCAATACCATTACCATCTGCACCTGTTTCACCTTGTGGACCTTTAGCAGATGTACCAGTATCAACACCATCAACAAACCAGTTGCCATTCGTACCAATTGTGATTACTGGTGTATGACCATCACTACCATTTGCGCCAGCTTGACCAGCGGCACCATTAACAACTTCAAATGTCGCGGTATCGCCGTTTGAGAATGTAATTGTGTATGTATCTACTAAGCCATTTTCACTGGTCTTAACGCAGCTAATAATAGAAATGCTATTTCCAGCAGGACCTTGACCACCTTGAATATTGCCTTTAAGGACCCATTCACCGTTTTCTTTAACGTAATAGTTCCATGTAGATGTATCGATATAAGAATCGTTATTACTACCTAAACCTTGAGCAGGTGCACTAGAACCTGTATAGATAGAAGAACCAGCAGGACCTTGACTACCTGTCGCAGAAACGCCAGTATCTGTATCCCCAATCCACCAGTTACCGTTATCGCCGATATGTGGGGTTGTACCATGTAAGCCAGCGGCGCCATTTGGATCTGCTTGCCAGCCGTTTTCATCTTTAACGTAGACTGTGCCTGTATCTAAATCGATATATGTATCGCCAACATTGCCTTCTTTAGCGGCAATTGGATTATTTGGATCTGAATTATCGCCATTTGGATTACCATGACCGGTGGTCATAGAAGCACCACTTGTACCGTTAGCGGCTACACCGGTATCTGTATTACCAATCCACCAGTTACCGTTATCGCCGATATGTGGAGTTGTACCGCTTGCGCCACTCGCGCCCGCTAAATTACCTTTAAGCACCCACGCGCCATTTTCCTTAACATAATAGTTCCATGTGGTGGTATCAATATATGAATCATTATCGTTACCTAAGTTTGGATTAGGTTCACCAGAACCAGTTAATAAACCAGAACCAGCTTGACCTTGTGGGCCTTGAGGACCCATCATGCTACCAATAGATGTACCCCAACCGTTTTCATCTTTTGTATAGATTAAACCAGTGGTTGTATCTAAATAAGAGTCACCAACTTTACCTTGGTTGTTATCAGGAGCGCCTGCACCTGTTAAGAAGCTTGAGCCTTGGTTATTACCAATCGGTTGGCTCCAACCATTTTCGTTCTTAATGTAAATGTTGCCTGTACTAGCGTCGATATATGAATCACCAACTTTGCCTTCTGCAGGAGTTGGTTCGCCATTGCCCACTAAAACAGAGGCACCTTGGTTGTTACCAATTGGTTGTCCCCAACCTGTTTCATTTTTAACGTAGATGTTGCCTGTATCAACATCATAATAGGTATCACCAACACTACCTTCATTAGGGGCAGGTTGACCATGACCCGTAATTAAAGAAGTGCCATCTTTACCTTGAGCTTTAAATGTGGTGACTTCACCGTTAATCACCCAATAGCCCTCTTCGTTAATAGCGACTGTTGGAGTGACACCGTTTTCACCAGGCATACCTTGGATACCTTGTGGACCTTCCGCACCATTAACGACAATGAATGTGGATGTTGTGTTATCTGAATATGTAATTGTATATGTATCTATGAGACCCGCTGTATCTGTCTTATCAATAGAAACAATTGATCGAGGATCTTGTGGGTTTACTTGCTGTACAGCAATACCTGTATCAACACCATCGACGATGAAGTTACCGTTTTCACCGACTTTGATATCAGCAATATAGCCATCGGAGCTTGGGAAGGAATTAACACCGAATTCTCCATTACTATTAGCGACGATAAATGTTGATTTACTGCCATCGGTATAAGTAATGGTATATTCATCAATTAAGCCATAACTATTAGTTTTTTCAATAGTTTCCACTACACGCTTTTCTTTATCTTGCTGTTGTGCTGCGTTATTGAAACTTCTAACAGCGTGGCCTATAACCAAACCTGTGGCTACCGATAATGTTAACGTTGTCATCACCACGATTGTGGTTAAAGTTTTAAATAATGATGATTTCTTAGCCATATCATTCTCCTTTCGGCTTAAAGCCTAATCGAGACATACTGACATTGATGAGAAAAATGAAAAATCATTTGTGGTTATACACCATCTATCAGCTATGTTATTATCTTGTCTTTTCTACGATGTATTTCGTTAAAAAAGACTGATTGTATGTTCTTATTGTTAGATACATTAAATCAGTCTATTTAATAGTGAATTAGGAAAATGAATAAAGAAAAAATTACGACACAAGTGACATTGTGTGGTAATCGTTTCAACGTCTAAAAGCAATCTCTCCTTCATATTGTCCTCATTCCAATACTTTTATAGTTTAGACATAACCTACGCTACACGATAAAATCGTGGACAGATACTGTTTTCTTATAACGCAATTACAATTGTAACTTAAGTGTCTAATTGCCACATTTATTTCTTTTAATCACTAATAAAAGAATGTTATTATGAAATGTTAAAAATCATCTTTGATTTTTAAGGATAATAAAAGCGAGCCTCATACGAAGCTCGCTTTTTGTTTTAGTTTTGTTTATTCAGCAGCAGGTGCTGGTGCATCTTCTTTCTTGCGTAATGCAGTGAAGATTGCGAAGAAGCCCCAAATTGCTAAGCCACCAGCAATGCCCCATGTAGCAGCGGTGAGGACGACTCTCCAGACTGCTGGTTGGTAACCAAGGATTTCAACACCCATCGCACAGGAGTTAACAATCGCATATAAATTGTTGTGTGCGGAACGTCTTAATAAGGAGACGTCTTTAGCATTGCTTGGGGAAACGTTTTTGGCCTTGTCGCCCTTCTTAAGCATGATGGAGTTTGTTGAACAAAGGTTCAAGTCACCACCAGCGTAGAGCATTTGCTTGCTATCCATGTAGACGTCTGTGTGATAGTCACAGATGACGGAACCTTGGAAGCCCCATTCTTTTCTAAGGATGGTTGTGCATAAGCGATAGGAACCACCAGCCCATTCAGTACCAATACGGTTGAAGGATGTCATTAAGCCAAGGGATTTACCATCTTTAACAGCCTTTTCGAAAGACTTGAGGTAAAGTTCACGCATCGCTTGTTCATCACACCATGTAGCAATACCATTGGCAGATCTGTGTGTTTCTTGGTCGTTTAAGGCAAAGTGTTTAACGTTAGCGTAAACACCTTTTTCTTGAACACTCTTGATGACCTTAGCGGCAAATGTACCTGTTAAGAATGGATCTTCTGAATAGTATTCAGTGTTACGACCAGAGAATGGGGAACGGTGTAAGTTGACACCTGGCGCATACCAACCTGGGTATGGAACTTGGTTGTTTTCGTCACGTTCGTTACCGCAGATACCTTCGTCACCGATAGCGTGACCTTGTTCTTCCGCTAATTCGACGTTATAAGTTTGTGCTAATAAACATTCTGATTGATAGTAAGCTGTACCGTAGATTAATGGATCACCAAATGGAGACATACTGTTTAAGAAACAGACTAAGCCAGTTGGGCCATCGGATGAAAGGGTAGCTGGAATACCCAAACGTTCGATACCGAGAGTTTTGTAACAGCCTTCGTTGAACAATTCGAGCATTTCATCGAATGTCATTTGATCAAGGAATTTGTTCCAAAGTGGATCGTTGTAATCCGCACCGATGAGTTCAGTGAACGCAACGGAAACTGGAGCGTTTGTTTTTGGCATACTGTCGTATTGTTCATCATTTGTGGAATCGTATGATTTGAGAATATCGAAGTATGCGTTATTTACTGTACGTTCAGCATTAGTAATTGTTTTTGGGAAAGTACCTTCGAAGTTAGCACGGGAAAGACTTTCAGCTGGATTCATATGGTCAGTGACTTCTTGGAATAATGGTTTAACTTCGTAACCAGTATCTGGGTCCTTTTCCCATTTTTCATCAGCGGCAAGAGCCTTGGTGAATGTATCAAAGCTTGTGTGAGAGTCTGTACTTGCGTAGAAGACGTAATCACCTTTGTCTAATTCCCAACCCTTAAAGTTGTTATTGTTCTTATCGTGGCTATCAAAGCTTGCGAAGTCATATGGATCAACAGTAATTGTGACTGTTTCTTCGGCTTCTGGTGCTAATAAGCTTGTTTTAGCAAAGCCGACTAAGACTTTATGAGCTTTTTCAATACCACCATTGGTGTATGGAGCAGAAACGTATAATTGGACGACTTGTTTGCCAGCCACTGCACCGGTGTTTTTGACTTTGACTTGAACATCAAATTCTTCACCTTTCTTTAAGTTGGCGGCTTCAAGAGCGGTCTTATCAACGAGTTCTTGAGTAAATGTTGTATAGCTCAAGCCATAACCGAATGGGTAAACAACATTTGCGTCGTACCAAGCTTCATTATCTTTACCACGTGTTTCGTAGTAACGATAGCCCATATAAATGTTTTCTTCGTATTCGACTAAGAAGTAGGCGGAACCTTTACCGGTATCACCGTTTAAATAGTTATCACCATTCTTTTCGAAGTTACCACCGAAGTTTTGCCATGTTGGGTCGTTCTTGTAGTTTGTGTAAACTAAGTCGACTGTATGACCGGATGGGTTGACATCACCATTGAGGATTCTACCTAATGACATGATACCGAAACCACCAGTACTACCGATGTTGATAACAGCGTCGACATACTTACCGAAATCGTTGTAATCTGTTGGATTTGTTCTTTCGTATAAGAAGCCGAGATCGATATAGTTAGAACCGTTTAATAAGATGACAATGTGTTCGAACTTACCAGAAGCAGCGATGTTTCTTAATAAGTCTCTTTCATTATTATCTAATTCGAGATAGTGACGGTTTTCATTATCTGTGGCCTTACGTGGTAAGTCCCAGTTTTCACCAGCGATACGGGAGAAGACGACTAACGCGGCATCACCGTATTCATCATAGGAAGCTTTAATATCAGCGGTGTAATCGCTGTATGGAGTTTCACCTGTCGCTAATGGGCCAACACCACCATTTTCCATTGGAGGGTTAGAATCACGGCCTCTACCAGAAGCACTACTTTCGTAGAATTCTTTTAATTTTGGGTTGTAAGAGAAACCAGCAGCTGTTAAAGATTCATAAATGGTTTTTCTTTCAGCATCAGTTGGAGCGGCAGAGCCAGAACCACCAGTTACGATACCGACTGTTTCTTTACTGCCATCCGCTAATGTACGTGTATAGTTTGTGGAGTTTTTACCAAAAACGGAAACTTTGGCGCCTTTTGCTAATGGAAGAGCGTTGTTTTCATTTTTGAGAAGGATCATACCTTCGTCACAAATCTTTTCAGTAACAGCGTTACCAGCATCGTATGCTTGTTGTTTTGTCTTGTAACTTGGATCTGATTTGTCTCTTGGAGCGGTAATAGCTTTTTTACCACCAAGAACGCTATCAATCAAAGATCCGTATTCACCAACAGCAACGGCGTTCGCGGCGATTAATGTACCAACGAGAACGAGAGTTGTTGCAGCCCACACGATAACGCGTGGCTTTAAGAGTTTTTTAGGATTGAATTTCATGATTTAATTCCTTTTTATTAATATTCTTTTCTATTAATAGAAGTTTTCCATGTTATCTAAGCATTCGCCTGGCCATGTTAATTCGCTAGAAGAGAATAATTTAATAGCGTCAACCATTGGTGCAGTAGCATGCGCTGTGGAGAAGATGGTAACATCGTTATCAACTTTCATTTGGATAACGTTTTTACCAGCGACTAAGTTAACGTTTGCGCTAATCATATAGTCAGAGAATGGTAAGAAATCGCCAACATCTGGAACATTGCGCATTTCGATTGTGCCATATTTGATAGCGTTATCATTGACTTTAACTGTGAACATTTCATCAGTGAAGTTGTATTTGTTACCTTTGCCGAAATCTTCTTTGTATGTAGCGTATTCAGCACCTAAACGGATGAATAATTGGACGTTAGAAGCAGCAGCACTACTTTCTAATTCCCATGTTAATGTATCGCCTTGGACATATAAGAAGTGGACGAAGGCACCTGGGAGATAGTCACCGTCTGGTGTTTCAGCACCGACTTTATGGGAAGCACCATATTGATAATCCCAGTCAGGACCGATTAAGCCTAAACCTTTTTGACCGCCGGAATATGTGGCACCATCCATACCTGTACCATCTTCACCTAAGATGTCTGGTGTGTATTCAGCTTCGAATACTTGAGCTTCTTTATCAGCGTCAACGAAGCATGGGACAAGAGTCATATCACCCATGACAGCGTTTAACATCTTTCTATTGAAGTTCCAGATTCTGCCACCATCAGCGGCGTTCATCCAACCATAGAATTTCTTTCCGGCTGGAGCAGTTGGATCTGCTGGTTTTTCTAATTTGTGTTTGTACTTGACTGTTTGTGTGGCGTTTGTGCCATTGCCTTGATAGTCAAATGTCACAGTGTAGCTTGGCCAGTTTTCGCCAACTTCTTCATCGAATGGTAAACCTTCTTCAAATACTTCTGCTGGAATTGAATCTGGTAATTTGGTGGAAGGACCATGGGAGGAAGTTGTTGTGCCGTTTGTGCTTGTTGGAGTGTTGTTATTACAACCAGCAAGAGCCATGACTGCCACCATAGCACCAACCAATAAAGCATTCTTTTTCATTGATTTCATAAATTAATAATTTGTTACTCGATTAACCCTAGGATTTACTGCCGAGTAACGTTCTCCTTTCTAGGGGGTATATAATCAAGTCCCATCTTAATGCTTACGATTTAAGATGAAACTTTATTAACAATTTTTTGGTATTAATAGCATACCACTATGTGCGCACAATGTGTATATGCATTTATATGCATGAAACTGCTAGGGCCAAAGCGACCCTAGCAGTCATGCTTATTTAGTTAGAAATAATTCTAAGGATTACGCTCTTCTTTTTTTGCGTAAGGAAACAAGCATTAAGCCTGCACCAGCAAGAGCGACTAAGCCGATGATCGCACCGCAAGCAGCGATATCACCGAAGCAACCACCTTTAACGAAGTTTTGTTCTTCGCCAGTTGTGGCTCTAGCAATTAACTTGAACGCACCTACTGCTTTGCCATTGGCGTCTAAGCCAAGGACATCTAAGTGGTAGATACCTTCTAATTCGAATTTGCCAGTGAATGTACCAGTTTCAGCATTGAACTTGATACCTCTTGGTAATTCAACACGGTCATTGAGTCTGTATGAAGCAGCACCTTCAATGTTGACTTGATATTCATCAATTTCAGTACGTGCGACGAATTCTTTGTATTCATCACCGACGACACCAACATAGTAGTCTGCTTTCTTGAGCATACCATTACAGTGGACGGACATGTATAAGTGTTCTTTAACACGTTCTCTGACGGCGTTCCACCATGTGTATGATGTGAATTCTGTTTCTGTGCCATCTTGAGCTTTGTATGTAGAGACTGGAGCGCCTTTACCACCAAATGCATTGGCATCCCATTTACATTCTGTATAGTTCTTGAAACCACCAGAGTCTAATTGACAGTTACAACCAGCAACAGCACGGTTATCGACTGTTTCATAGCATCTGAAGTTAACAGAGCTGTTACCACTGTGGGTCATATCGGATAAGACAGAACCCTTGAAGCCCCATTCACCACGGAGAACTTCAGTCATTAATGGGTAAGAAGCAGCGGTTTCCATTAAACCTACACGGTTATAGGAACCCATGACACCAATGGACTTACCTTCTTCGAAGACCATTTGGAAGGATTTGAGATAAATTTCACGTAACGCTTGTTCGTTGACGAAGGAGATACCGGATTCACGGTTCTTTTCTTGATCGTTAACGGCAAAGTGTTTGAAGTAGGCATAGATACCTCTATCAGCAGCGGCGCCAACAACGTTAGCAGCCATACGGCCCATTAAGAATGGATCGGCTGAATAATATTCGAAGTTTCTACCACCGAATGGAGAACGGTGTGTGTTGACCGCTGGGCCCCACCAACCGGATTCACCGTTAAGGCAGCCTTCCATACCAACGCATTCACCTTGTTTGTGAGCGAGTTCTGGATTGAATGTCGCAGCAATGATTGGGGAAGAAACCCACATGATACCACTGGCACTCTTTAATTTTTGTGGACCATCACCTTCGGTGAAGCCAGGTTTGCCAATGTTATCTTGTCTGATACTGCTCATCTTGTTTTCTTCAACGTATTTGAGTAATTCAGCATATGTGAATTCGTTAATGAATTCGTTCCATCTTGGATCATCTAATGGAACATCTTTCATGTCGATTAATTGTGTACGTTCAGAAGCAGCTTTAGCTGTAGCAGCTTGTTCCCAGTTACCTTTAATAGCGTCTTGTTCTGTTCTCTTGGCGGCTTCTGGAATGATTCTGTAATCGTTAGCAACATCAACTTCACCTAATTGGAATTCGTGTGTTAAGAATTCTTCGAATTTGCTACCTTCTTTAACTGTTCTATCTTCGATAGTTGGGTGTGTTGGGAATGTACCGACGAAGTCAGCACGACTCATTTGTGTAAATTCGATATCGTCTTTACCTGGCATTGAGCTGTACCAGCCTCTATCTGTGAAGCGGTTAGTAACTTCGTTACCAGAGAAACGGTCATTCTTATATTTAATGTTCTTAGCAACGTTGAAATCATATTCTTCGTAGACTTCGTGAGCATTCTTACATAATAAGACGGAATAAGCACCCTTATCTAATTCGTAGCCAGTGAATTTATTCTTGTTGGCATCGGAGAAGTCGTAGTTAGCGACGTCTTGGAGATAGAAGGATAAGCTAATTTCTTGGCTTTGACCTGGTTGGATAATATCTGTTTTGTCGAAAGCACATAAGACGTGGTCAGCTTTTTCAATGCCACCTTTCTTATATGGAGCTTTCCAATATAATTGAACGACATCTTTACCAGCAACGCTACCAGTGTTGGTAACTTTGACTGTGAAGGAGATGACTTCGTTCTTTTCGTTAATTTTGCCACCTTTCTTAATGTTGGCTTTAACGATTTCTTGTGTGAATGTTGTGTAGCTTAAGCCATAACCGAATGGGTAAACAACGCCTTCTTGACCTTGATACCATTCATCAGCAGCGGCTTGGTTTTCTTTAGCCATATCGGCATAACGTGTTTCATAGTAACGGTAGTCAACATAGATACCTTCTTCGTATGAAACGTAAGCGGATGGCTTAACACCGTTGATACCACCAGCGACGACTTTGGCTTCTTCACCACCACGAGCACTGTCCCATCTTGGGGAGTTGTGATCTTTGTAGTTCTTGTCTGTACCGAAGGACATCATTGGTGCACCATCAGCAGCAAACATTGTGTCTTGTGGAGCATAGTATTGTTTGCCATTGCTTAAGGTGACTAAGTTTGTTTGTGAGTTATCAGAGAAGTTTTGATATGTTGGATCTTTTGTGAAGTCACGGGCCCATGTATCAACTGTGTGACCAGATGGGTTAACTTCACCCTTTAAGATACGACCAACAGCACCAGCACCGACGTCACCTGGGTTACCAACCCATAAGATAGCGGCAACCTTTGGATCTTTTTCTAACGCATCACATTCGAAGATGTTGGATGAGTTAATAACGAAGATGATGTTATCTGTGTGATTCTTTAATTCGTTGAATAAAGCTTCTTCGTTTTCGGATAATTGTAAGGCGTGTCTATCAGAAATCTTTTCTGCACTGGAGTTTGTAGCCTTGGTATCGTGAGCATTACATGTCTTAACGTCACAACCTTCGGAACCTTCACGAGTAATGACTTGAACGGCAGCACCATTGTATTCGTTTAAGCTGGCCATTAAGTCAGCATTACCTGTAACGGTAGCAATTGGTGTTTCACCGATGACGACTTGGGAGTTACCTTTCCAGTTATCGTTACCATTCGCACGACCACTACCTGAGGAAGTGCTCTTGTAGAATGATAAGGCTGTTGGGTTAACATCGAAGCCGGCGTTCTTTAATGATTGTTCGAAGTCGATAGCATCCGCGGATTTTGTTGGGGAAGCATCACCAGAACCACCACCACCACGAGCGATGTCTTTGTCGCCTCTTGATTGAGCGTACTTGACTGAGTTCTTACCAACGAGAGAAATCTTTTCGTTGCCTTGCATTGGTAAGAAGGCTTTTCCAGAATCGTCTTTTCTATTCTTTAAAAGAACGAAACCTTCATCTGCCATTTGGGCGTTCACTTTGTAGCCGAATTCAAGGTAGTCAGCTGATTTTGTAACTTCACCGATCCATTCGGCGTTAACAGCACCAGCACCTTTGTTCAAGCATACAGGTAAAGCCATAGCGGCAAGAAAAATTGGAATTAATACTTTTTTCTGCATATGTTTTTCCTTTCAAAGTAAATTTGCATTATTTATTAATTTTGCCTCAATGCGAGTGCAAAATCGGATTTTATAAATCATTATCTTCTAGAATCCATAATGCATTAGTATATTCAATATAAATTGAAGGGTTATTTTATAATATGACAATCCTTATATACGGGTAGGACTATTATTAGATTTGGTATTCCAATAGATAGTCATTTTGTTTAGAATTAATCGATATTTTTTCCACAAAAAAGACCCTCGCTCTGAGGGTCTTAATTGTTTTACTGAACAATTAGGCGTTTACTTTTCTTTTCTTACTAACTAAGAGGAGAGCAACTCCAGCGATTGTTAGTAATGTCACGCCCATCATTGTGGCTTCTAATGAACCGAAGCAACCAGCTTTTCCGATCTTATTTTCGGTCTTCACTGTTGGTGTGAAGAATTCGAAATATGAACCGAATTTTTGTTCGCTTTGGTCATCATAGGTGACTTTGACTAAGACGTGGACGAAGCCGTTGAATGCGTGCTCAACTTTACCTTTAATCACATTACCTTCTAAGGCTAAACCTGCTGGTAATGGAGTAACTGGGTCGATAACTAATTCAGCGGAAGAAATGACTTTACCATTAATTGCTTCGCCTTCTTTTAATTCGTTTGGAACTTCAATATTGATTTCAATATTTGTACCAACATTAGCTTCGTATCTAACACGATCAAGGCCATCGAATTTTAAGTTAGCTTCGTTGATTAATGTCTTTGACATAACACCACAGTTAGCGCATGTCCACATTGTTTCTTTAACGTTTTGTCTTAACATGTACCACCATGTGTAGGATTCAACGTTGTTACCGTTTTCATCTTTGTAAACAGGAGCACCTTTACCATCAAAAGCATTAGCGTCCCACTTACATTCGATGTCACCTCTGAAGCCGTTACTATCTAATTGTTGGTTACAACCAGCAAGGATACGGTCATTGATGTTTTCGTAGCAGTAGTTGTTAACACTAGAGTTACCACTATGTGTCATATCGGAAATGATGTGACCTTTGAAGCCCCACTCATCACGTAAGACTTCTGTTAATAATGGGTAAGAAGCAGCGGTTTCCATTAAACCTAAACGGTTGTAGGAAGACATGATAGCCATGGATTTACCTTCTTGGACGACCATTTGGAATGGCTTGAGGTAAATTTCACGTAAAGCTTGTTCTGTTAAGAATGCAGAAACACCTTCACGGTTCTTTTCTTGATCGTTAACGGCAAAGTGTTTGAAGAAGCAGTATAAACCTTTATCTGTAGCACCGGCGACGACTCTAGCAGCGATTCTACCCATTAAGTATGGATCCGCAGCATAGTATTCGAAGTTACGGCCACCGAATGGAGAACGGTGTAAGTTGACAGCTGGACCAGCCCAACCATATGTACCAGAGATATGAGCTTCGATACCAACCATTTCACCTTGAGCTTGGGCTAAAGCAACATTGTATGTTGCGGCAACGATTGGAGCGCCAGCCCACCAGATGTATTTGAATTGGGAAGGACCATCACTATCGCCAGTGCCTGGTTTGCCCATTCTGCTGATAGCTTGGTTATGGTTACTACCACCATAGGAGAAGCCAATCATTTCATCATATGTCATTTGGTTCATAGCTTGTTCCCAAAGTGGGTCATCCATATCAAGACCGACTAAATCAGCAAATTGAATACTTTCATCTTTAGATAAAGTAGCGGATGGTTGTGTCCAACCTAAAGCTTCGATATCGGCTTTTGTCTTTAAAGCGGCTTCAGGAATGTATAAACCTTTATTTTCATTTTCCAAATCCGCCATTGTGAATTCATGGGTTAAGTATTCTTCGTAGCGGCTGCCTTCTTTGACTGTTCTTTCTTCGATAGTTGGATGTGTTGGTGTTGCACTCATATCGTTACGAGAATATTGTTCAAAACCGAAGTCATTTTCACCTGGTAAACAGCTATAGAAACCTCTATCAGTGAATCTATTCTTAACTTCGTTGCCGGTATAACGGTCAGTCTTGAATTTAATATCTTTAGAGACGGTGAATTTGAAAGAATCAATTTCTTCGTGAGCGTTCTTGTTAAGGGAGATATAGTATGTACCCTTTTCAAGTTCGTAACCTCTGAATTTGTTGTTGTTCTTATCAGCGAAGTCATAGTTAGCGAAATCTTGTGTATCAAGCACCAACTTGAGAGTTTGTTCTTCACCTGGTTCTAATAATTTGGTCTTATCGAAAGCACATAAGACGTTACTGGCTTTTTCGATACCACCCTTCTTATATGGAGCTTTCCAATATAATTGAACGACATCTTTACCAGCGACGTTACCAGTATTAGTAACTTTAACTGTTACTTCGACTCTGGTATTGCCATCTTTAATGTTCTTATCTTTGATATTGGAACCAACGATTTCTTGTGAGAATTTGGTATAGCTTAAGCCATAACCGAATGGATAGATAACACCTTCTTGGCCGTTATACCATGTATCGGCTTGTTCTTTATTTTGTTCCGCCATATCAGCGTATCTTGTTTCGTAATAACGATAGTCAACATAGATACCTTCTTCATAAGCGATATAGGAGGCTGGTTTAACACCGTTTAAGCCACCTTGAACGACCATGAATTCTTCACCACCACGGGCTGTATCCCATCTAGGAGCACTATGTTCTTTATAGTTCTTATCAGTACCATAAGAGAGCATTGGTGCGCCATCAGCAGCTAATAATGTATCTTGTGGAGCGTAATATTGTTTACCGTTACTGGAAGTAACTAAGTTTGTTTGTGAGTTATCAGAGAAGTTTTGATAGGTTGGATCTTTTGTGAAATCACGAGCCCATGTATCAACAGTGTGACCTGATGGGTTAACTTCACCAGTTAAGATACGACCAACTGAACTTGCACCAACTGCGCCTGGGTTACCAATCCAAAGGATTGCTTTAACTTTGTCATCGTTTTCAAACTTATCACATTGGAAAACGTTACCAGAGTTGATAATGATAATGACGTTATCGGTGTGTTTCTTGATTTCTTCAAATAAGGCTTCTTCGTTTTCAGATAATTGAAGAGCGTGTCTATCAGAAACCTTTTCCGCACTAGAATTGGTCTTCTTACTATCGTGAGCGTTGCATGTTTTAACGTCACAACCTTCACTACCTTCACGAGAGATAACTTGAATCGCTGCGTCACTATATTCATCTAATGTAGCGAGTAATTCCGCACTATAGGATGAAATTGGGGTTTCACCGATGGTAACTTCAGAGTTACCTTTCCAGCTATCGTTACCATTTGTTCTACCAGCTCCGGATCTTGAATCGTTGGAATAAGATGGGCCACCCCAGCTACTGCTCTGCCATTTACCATAGAATTGTTGAATGGATTTGTTGACATCAAAGCCATATTCTTCAAGAGCGCCCTTAATGTCTAATGAAGCATCACCGAATAATTGCCAGTTTTCTTCACCATTGACGGAACCAGAACCAGAACCACCACCACCACGGACGAGATTGCCGGAACTCTTACCAACTAAGGAGACCTTTTTACCTTGTGATGACATTGGTAAGAAGTTGTCCTTGTTTTTGAGAAGGACGAAACCTTCATCACAAATTTCCTTGTTTAGTTTTGAACCAGCTTCTGTATACGCTTTTTGTTGGGAATAATCACCAATAAATTCAGCGTTGACACCATTATGTTGATTAGACAAACATAGAGGAAGCGCCATACCCAAAACAACGACAGGGAATAAAAGTTGTTTCTTCATACTTTTTTCCTTTCAAATTATGAATATAATGTTTGCTTCATTGTGAATACAAACGACTACTATATTATTATCACGCGTTTCGTAATCGTTAGTAAACATTTTGAACGAAATATTAGAAAAGAAAAGGGCCTTAGCCCTTTCATCTTTATTATTTTTTATTAGATGTATTCTAATTTTTATTAAAATATAGTTTATGCGCGTAGCCCACTGGTTCTTCAGTAACATTAATGCCTAAAGCGGTCAACGTTCTTAAGTCAGCATCAGAGAGGATACATGAGCAGTGTGCTTCACTACCCTTTAACTTTGGAATTTGCTTAAGCGCTAATTCGGCTAATGGGTTGCTATTAGCTTGAATGGCTAAGGCGATTAAGATTTCTTCTGCTCTAATACGTGGGTTTTCTTTCTTTAATGGACCGGTTTTTAAATCCGCCATTGGGGTAACCACGTGTGGTGATATTAAGTGAATAGAATCATCAATCTTGCCTAAGACTTTAAGTGTATTAAGGAGCATTGCCGCTGGAGCACCTAATAATCTAGAGCGCTTACCAGTAATGATCTTGCCATTAGGTAATTCAATAGCGACCACTCTTTCTTTGCACTTCTTAGCTTTTTCTAAGCAAGCATTAACGCACTTTCTATCGGCGGTTGAAATGCCAACAGCGTTCATTAAGGATTCTTCTTTGACGATGGTATCATCATCAAATTTACCTAAGTAAACGTTTTTCTTTGCTTGATAATATCTTCTAATGATTTCTTGCTTACTTGCCTCACAAGCAGCTTCATCATTAACAATGGCAAAGCCCACCATATTAACACCCATGTCGGTTGGAGATTGATATGGAGAACTTCCATAAATCTTTTCGAAGATGGTCTTTAATAATGGGAATGTTTCAATATCACGGTTGTAGTTTGTGGTGGTTAAGCCATACGCTGCTAAGTGATATGGGTCAATCATATTGACGTCCGCTAAATCGACAGTCGCTGCTTCATAAGCTAAGTTGACTGGATGTTGTAATGGAAGATTCCACACTGGGAATGTTTCATATTTCGCGTAACCAGATTTAATACCACGGTTCATATCGTGATATAACTGGCTAAGACAGACCGCCATTTTACCTGAACCAGGACCTGGAGCGGTCACAATAATTAATGGTTTAGTTGTTTCAACGTAATCGTTTTTATCAAAACCATCACTACCAAAAACAGAGACTAAATTATGTGGGTAACCCGCGATTGTGTAGTGTTTATAAACTTTAATACCATTCTTTCTAAGTTTCGTGGCAAATGTCTTTAATACTGGGCTTTCTTCAAAGAAGCAGAAGACCACACTACTGACATATAAGCCCGCAGCTTGATAAGCATCAATAAGTCTCTCGACTTCTGATTCGTATGTAATACCTAAGTCATTACGAACTTTGTTGGTTTTAATGTCATTCGCATTAACGGCCATGACGATTTCCGCGTCATCTTTTAATGTTAATAACATTTGAAGTTTTGAATCTGGTTCAAAACCTGGTAATACTCTACTAGCGTGGTAGTCATCGAATAACTTACCACCAAATTCAAGATAGAGTTTACCACCAAAGGATTTAATGCGTTTTAAAATCTCCTGACGTTGGATTTTCAGATATTCTTTATTATCAAAGGCTAATTTCTTTTTATTCGTCGGCATAGTTATCAAAATATCCTTGGATTAAGACAACTGGTGTACCTTTATCACCAGAACCACTTGTTAAGTCACAAAGTGAACCTAATAAGTCAGTTATTTGTCTTGGGGTTGTGCCTTCGGAGGCCATTTTGCCAACGAGGTCTTTTTCTTTAGCTTTGATATCTTCTTTAATCGCATTAGCAAGTTCTTTGCCTTTTAAGCCTTTATAGGCATTGTCCGCTAAATATTTGAGTTTGAGTTCGTTTGGTGTGCCTTTTAAACCCACTGTGTGGAATGGAGAAACGACTGGGTCTGCTAATTCCCAAATCTTTCCTTGTGGATCTTTAAATGCACCATCACCGTACACCATAACTTCAAAGTGTTTACCGGTCTTTTCTAATAAGTCTTTCTGGACAGCTTCCACGAGTGGTTGACCATCACGTGGGAACAATTTAACTGTTTCCTCAGTAGCTTTATTAGAGCCTAATAAACCATACTTGTCATTGAAACCACTACCATTGATTGGAGCGTTTAAGATGTCATCAAGGGCCAAGACTAATTCTGCACCCTTGTCTTTTAATAAACGTTTAGTGGCAAATCTTGTATGGATATCACATGTTAAGATTTTCTTTGTGTAATTTAAGATTGCTTCAGCGCGGTTAGCAAAAATCACTACTGCTTCAGCACCTTGTTCTTCGATTAACTTCTTGTAGTAATCGACATAGTCGACACCAGTGAATTCATGGACTCTATAACCAAATAATTCACGGTATTTTTCTAAAGTTAAAATATCACTATATGGGTTGATGCCCGCTTCATAGACTTGATCCGCGGTAATTAAAGCATTGCCAACTTCATCACTTGGGTAAGAAAGCATTAAGTAAACTTTCTTCACGCCTCTAGCGATGCCTTTTAATAAGATAGCGAATCTATTTCTACTTAAAATAGGAAAAATGACCGCTACTTCGTCGCCACCGGTTTTAGCTTTTACATCGGTCGCGATATCATCTACCGAGGCGTAATTACCTTGGCAGCGGGCGACGATACTTTCGGTGATTGCGACAACATCGCGATCATGGAATTTGAATCCTTCGTTTTCTGCGGCTTTTAAAACTGAATCGACAACGATTTCTCTTAAGTTGTCACCAGTTTTGAGGACGGGGAGTCGGATACCCCTAGATGTCACACCAACACATCTCATAATTTGTTTCTCCTTAAATTATTTATTTCCTTTTGCGAGAATATTTCTTGCGATATAGACGCCACAGGCGCCGGCTTGAGCTAAGCCACGGGTGAGACCTGCACCATCACCACCGACGTATAAGTTCTTGATGTCTTTGACTTCTAACTTATTGTCGATTTCTGGGTGAGCACTATAGTATTTAGCTTCAACACCATAGAGTAATGTATGTTCAGTAGCGATACCTGGAGTGATGTGGTCTAAGACTTGAATCATTTCGATAATCGCTTGCATGGTTTTTTGTGGTAAGCATAAGGCTAAGTCACCTGGAACAGCTTCCTTTAATGTTGGTCTAACAAAGCCTTCACGAATACGTTTAACTGTACTACGTCTGCCTTGTTTAATATCACCAAAACGTTGGACTAAAACAGAACCACACGCTAATTGGTTAGCTAAAGATGAAACCTTTAAAGCATATTCATTTGGTTTTTTGAATGGTTCTTCAAAGTGATGTGTCACTAATAAAGCAAAGTTTGTGTTTTCACTAGATAAGGATGGGTCATTATAGGAGTGACCGTTAACATTAACAACACCTTGGTAGTTTTCCATAACGACGTGACCACCTGGGTTAGAGCAGAATGTTCTAACAGTGCTACCAGTACTCGCTTTGAAAAGGAATTTACCTTCATATAAATTCTTATTAATTTCTTCCATGACCATATTTGGACATTCAACACGGACACCAATATCAACTTGGTTTTGAGTCATTTCGATATTGAACTTTTCAAATAAGTCAGTGAGCCAGGCACTACCTTCACGACCGACCGCTAATAAGACATAGTCAGCGTCAATTCTTTCTCCATTTGCTAAGACAACGCCTTTAACTTGCTTATCTTCCACGACGATATCTTTCACTTCAGTGGAGAATTTGCAGTCAATCTTCTTTTCTAAATCAAAGTAAATCTTAGTTAAAATCTTAAGGTTTTCTTCGGTGCCTAAGTGTCTAACTTTACTATGTAATAACTTTAAGCCAACAGACATGGCTTTCTTTTCAATTTCTCTAACTTCTTTGGTATATGGGTCAGTGATAACTGGAGTGGCACCATATTTGAGGTTGATTTGGTCAACATAGTCGATTAATTTCATTAAATCATCTTGATCAATGTAGTCTTGTAACCAACCACCGAATTCAGAAGTAATGTTAAATTTGCCATCAGAATAAGCACCAGCGCCACCAAAACCATTGGTAATGGAGCAAGCAGGGAAGCATTCTTGATAGCCTTTAGTGTTTCTTGGACACTTTGTTAATTTATGTTCTAAAACTGGACAATGTCTCTTCTCGATTGAAAGACCTTTATCAATAAGGAGTACTTTTAATTTTGGATTTTTGTTAACTAATTCGTAGGCACAAAAATAACCACTTGGGCCCGCACCAACTATCACGACATCGTATTTCATAAGGTATCTCCTTTAAGTCTTTTCCAAGAAGAAAAAACACTATTAAATTATAGTTTATGCACGCGCTATTGTTAAGGTATTTTTATGCTTTTTGTTTGTGCTAATTAGATGTAGTTTAACGAGTTTTTTACTTATCAACACGCATATCCTTGATGTATTGAGAATTTATATCTCTGTCATAGACATCAGTGATTGGCTTTTGTGTTTCTTTTGACCAGATTATATAACGATTACCAAGGACTTTTTTGCCATTGTCATTTGGAAGATAGTTTTTTGTACCAGCATCTGCAACGATTACTGAATTTTTGTTATATTTTGTTTCGCCTTTATACCAAATTCTGACATAAATGTTGTCTTCATCAAAACGGACTCTCCACATAAATAGGGCCACTACATAAAGGACAAAACCACCACCAACAGCATCAGTAAGGATCCCACCAACTAAATATAATTTGATGTCGGTGCGATTATATAAAACATAGAGCACTGAACTTACTACAAAGAATAATATCGACACTAAAATCATTAGTGTTTTGAGATAATTTGCTCTTTTAATAACAATTCCGTTTTCCATTTATCTATTCTCCCTTAATAAGTGAATATATCTAATACATCAATATCTGATGTCACGTTATCAATAATACCACGTGCCACTAATTTAGAACCCTCATATAATTCAAATTCTGTACCTTTAAACAAAATTGGAGGGGCAATTAAGTTATTTAAAAATCTCATATACGCGCTTGTGGTGGTATCACTCGTCTTTTCATAGTTATAACAAATGATGGACCAAGCACCGCCGTCTTCAAAAGCAACTTGGCCGTTTATACCAACAATAGGTGCGTATTTCTTATTCTTCATTGGAATGCCACTTTTTCTACCACCATTTTCTGGTGAAGTCCAAGTTAACGAGGCTTCGTAAGCAATATTATCAAAAGCGCCTATGTGAAGCCCGATATATTCCCAATCTTTGAGTTCTTTTTCATCAGTGGTTTTAGAACCTAAGTCATCTAACTTGAAAGCAAAAATCAAGAATTCTCTGTAGAAATGTTCTATACCATCTTTGATCTTTTTTAATAAATACTTCTTAAGCTCTTGTGGGTATTTTTCTAAAATCATGACCGCTGCAGGCAATGATTGATCCCAGTCTTCTTGTTTTTCTTCCATATAGGTAATAAGTTCTTTAAAACTTCCTAATGGTAATTTATAGAAACCATTTTCTGGACCACTGCCATAATCATACATTGGATGAGGTACCCATTCTGAACCATCTTTTTCATTGAAGTATCTTCCATCTTTTTCCACTAAACCAAAATCTTTCGCGGTAGTTTTATCACGTTTGGTGCTCATTAAGAACTTTCTATCTTTTGGAATAGTCATTAAGATGTCATACGCTGAAGCGTTGTCATCATGATATCTAATTGTGGAAATTAATTTATTATCACTGATGCGACGAATGACTCGGAATTCTACTTCATTAGTGGAAAAGCCGCGGGTACGAACCATGCGTTTTTCGTTCTTAACTACCACATCATCTCTTTTATATTTAACAGTAATAAAGAAATAACGAACGCTAAATTCTTCGTCATTAAAACTAATCTTCCAAGTTAAGTAATAAATATAGGCAATAAATGATAGTGCCCAAATTATGCCAAACACCAACGCGGCAATAATGCGGTCATTGCCTTGTAAGAAAATAACAAATAACGCTATCACGATAGCAGCGGCAATTAAGCAAGCGCCTAAGATAGCCATGACTTTTTTATTTCTTTTGATAACTTGGTTTTTCATAAATATATACCCAATGAATGATAGCAATATTAAGTGTTGTTCTCAATATTTTTCAGAGAAAAAGACCGGATTTTATTCCGGTCTTATATAATTTCAATTCAATTAGAAGTTCTCGTCAATGTATTTGGAGATGATTGGCGCAAGGGAGACGATGGAAACAACGTCTTCTTCTTGTGGAATAGAATCACTAATAGCGATATCTAAGATGCCACATCTATATAACTTTGCGAGAGCGTTCTTGGAAAAGATACCATGGCAGGCACAGATTAAGATACCTCTAGCTTCGTTTTTGAGAAGTTCTTTACTGGCCGCAATAATTGTGCCGCCAGTATCGATGATATCATCAATCATTAAACAGTACTTGTCCACGACTGATTCGCCTTTGATGTTAGTAATAACGGCCTTATTTGGTTCAGGACGGTATTTATTTAACACCGCGATTGGTAAATCGCCTAAATCTTTAGATAAATGTTTAGCTCTTTCGAGGCCACCTTTGTCTGGAGAAACGATGACAACGTCCTCGAGTTTGACCTTTAATGTTTTTAAGCGTTTACGGTAATATTCAGCGAACACAGAGGAAGAATATAATTCCACTGCTTCCATGTTTTCAAAGAATGGGGTCATTGAACCACTGTGATAGTCAACAGAGACGACTCTATTGCATCCAGCTTCTCTTAAGCAATTAGCCACTAATTTAGCGCTGATTGGATCACCGAAGTCGATGGTTCTGTCTTGTCTCACATATCCGAAATATGGAATGATCGCGGTAATGGTTTTAGCTTCACCTCTTTTAAGAGCATCGATGAAGATTAATAATTCCATTAATTTGTCGTTGACTGGATTACAGGTTGAATGAATAACAATGCAATCTTTACCTCTTACGTCAACGTTTGGTCTGGCGAAAACCTCATTATCTGCGAATCTTCTACAGATAGCGGGAGATTTCTCCACACCGAGTTCTTCACACACCTTGTTTGCTAGATCTTCACAGGTGGTTAAAGAAAATACTAGTACTTGTTCTTTATTTGTCATGTCTTTCTTTCCCTCTTTCAACTGAAAGGAATGTAAATTTTATTCGAAGAACAATAGCGAATTATTTATCGCTTGTTGTGCCGTTGGTTGTACCAAAGATACGGTCACCACAATCGCCTAAACCTG
>CAMZGG010000004.1 GCA_947306345.1 uncultured Caryophanales bacterium | reverse complement strand
AATACATCAAGTTTGGACCATTCTTAAAGTACGCTAAAGAACATGGTTATGACGCTATTGCGATGGGTCATTACGCTAAGCGTATTGATAAAGATGGTGTGGCCTATTTACTTAAGAGTTTTGATAAGAATAAAGATCAAACTTATTTCTTAAGCCAAATCAGCCAAGAACAATTATCTTTCTGCTTATTCCCATTAGGGGATATCGATAAACCAGAAGTGAGAAGAATTGCCCATGAACTAGATTTAGAGTCCGTCATGGATAAGAAAGATAGCACTGGCATCTGCTTCATCGGTGAAAGAAACTTTAAAGACTTCTTAAAGAACTATATCCCTGCTCAAAAGGGCGATATCGTTGATATCGAAGGTCATCGTAAAGTCGGTGAACACGAAGGCGCGATGTACTATACCATTGGCCAAAGAAAAGGTTTAGGTATTGGTGGCATCCACGGAGAAGAAGCTAAAGGCTGGTTCGTCGTTGATAAAGACGTGAAGAAGAACATCCTTTATGTCGCCAGTGGTGATGAAAGCAGTTACTTATATAGCAAGGCTTGCACAGTCACTAATTTAAATTGGATTAGCAAGAAGCCAGAAGTTAATCAAAGATTAAACGCTAAGTTTAGATATAGACAAGCTGATAATCCAATCATTATTAAGAGTATTAATGATGACGAAGTGTTATTAGAATTTGTCGAACCAATCAAAGCGGTCACACCAGGTCAAGCTGCAGTCATTTATGACGATGATATTTGCCTTGGTGGTGGCTTAATTGATAAAGTAATCAAATAGTTATAGTTTTTATCATTTTTTTATGATAAATTAATGTCGCAAAGCAGGAAGCTAATCTATTTTCTGACCTCTTAGCGAGTGCCGGTTGGTGAAAAGGGCATAGGAAAGAAATAGAAAGCCACTTCCGAAGATTCGGGTAATGCCGACGTTAGAATGACGCTTCATTCTTAACTAAGCGCTCCTAACATTATTAGGAGAATAAGGATGGTACCGCGGAGAAATCCGTTCCTTAAAGAGGTACTTTTTATTTATTTTGGAGGTATTTTATATGAAGTACATGAAATCCAAAGACATTCGTAGAATGTGGTTAGACTTTTTCGAAAGTAAAGGCCACCATGTTGAACCAGGTTCTTCTTTAATTCCAAAGAATGACCCAACTTTACTTTGGATCAACGCTGGTGTTGCGGCCTTAAAGAAATACTTTGATGGTAGTGAGATCCCACCAAGTAGAAGAATTACCAATGCGCAAAAATGTATCAGAACAAATGATATTGAAAACGTTGGTGATGCCACTCACTTAACATTCTTTGAAATGTTAGGCAACTTCTCCATTGGCGACTACTTCAGAAAAGAAGTCATCCCATGGGCTTGGGAAATGTTAACCAGTGAAAAATGGTTCAATTTTCCAAAGGAAAAACTCTATGTTACTTATCACCCAGATGATTTAGAAACAAAGAAATGCTGGATGGATGTGGGTGTTGAAGAAGCACACTTAATTAAGAAAGAAGATAACTTCTGGGAAATCGGTGAAGGTCCATGCGGTCCTGATACTGAAATTCACTTTGATAGAGGCGAAAAGTATGACCCAGAACATATCGGCTTAAAACTTCTCGAAGAAGATTTACCAAACTTCAGATTCGTTGAAATCTGGAACATTGTCTTCTCCCAATTCAATAGTGAAATCGGTAAAAAGAGAAGTGAATACAAAGAACTTCCAAGTAAGAACATCGATACCGGTGCGGGCTTAGAAAGATTCGTCACTGTTATCCAAGGCACAGATACCTGCTATGAAACAGACTTATTCTGGCCAATGATTGAAAAGACTGAATCAATCTGTGGCAAGAAATATAACGATAATCCAAGAGCCTTCAGAGTCATCGCTGACCACATTAGAACAATTACCTTCGCTTTAGCGGATGGTGAGTCTTTCTCTAACGAAGGTAGAGGCTACGTTTTACGTAGACTTCTTAGAAGAGCGGTCCGCTATGGCAAAGTCTTGGGCATGGATAAACCATTCTTATTTGAACTCGTTAGTGTCGTCGCTAACAATATGGAAGACTATTATCCTTATTTATTAAATAAACAAGAATTCGTCGCGAAAATTGTTAAAGCCGAAGAAGAAAAATTCATTAAGACTTTAACAAACGGTGAAGCCTTATTAATGAAACTCATCAAAGAGAATAAAGAAGTTACTGGTGCGGATATCTTCAAACTTTATGATACATTTGGTTTCCCAAAAGAACTCACTTTAGAAATCTGTGAAGAACAAGGTATCAAAGTGAATCTCGAAGAATTCGAGAAACTCATGGAAGAACAAAGAGAAAGAGCAAGAACCGCTCGTGGTGACCAACAATCAATGAATAAACAAGCCATCGACTTAATGAAATGTACAGTGGCTTCTAAGTTCAACTATGGTAGCGAACCAGTCAAAGCTAAAGTCGTTGCTTGCTTCAAAGATGGTAAGAAAGTTGATGCCATCGATGATGAAGGTGAATTAATGCTTGATGTCACCAACTTCTACGCTGAAAGCGGTGGTCAAGTCGCCGATACTGGTGTCATTGAAAATGACAATGTCTCTATGAAAGTCACAAACGTCATCAAAGCGCCTAATAAACAACACTTACACTCCGTTAAAGTGATGTTCGGTGAAGTTAAAGTTGGTGATGAAGTTGTTGCTAAGATTGATGAATTTAGAAGAGCGTTAATCGCCCGCAACCACTCATCTGTCCACTTATTACAACAAGCCTTAACCGAAGTCTTAGGTGACCATATCGCTCAACATGGTTCCTATGTTAATGATGAATATTCTCACTTTGACTTCAATCACTTCCAAAAGATGAGCCCAGAGCAAATCGCGGAAGTTGAAAGAAAAGTTAACCAATATATCGCTCAAGCGATTAAAGAAGAAACATTCGTCTTACCAATCGAAGAAGCAAAAAAGATGGGCGCTAAAGCCTTATTTGATGATAAATACGGCGATACAGTCAGAGTTGTCACCTTTGGTGACGTCTCTAAAGAATTCTGTGGTGGTACCCACGTCACCAACACAAGCGATATCGGTGTCTTCGTCATTGAATATGAAGAAAGTGTTGCCGCTGGTATTAGAAGAATTCAAGCGAGAACTTCCTTTGGTGCTTATGAACTCTTAAAGAAGAGAGAAAACATTCTCAATCAAGCTCGTGACTTATTAGGCATTGGCTCCATCAGTGATGTTCCAAATAAACTTAAAGCCTTACAAAATGAAAAGGATGCTTATCGTAAAGAAGCTGATACCTTAAAACAAAAATTAGCGAACGCCACAAGTGGTAACCTCGCTAACGAATTCGTCGAACAAGATGGCTTATTAGTCTTATTCAAATACTTAAAAGATCAAAAGCGTGACTCCTTATTAAAGATTGTTGATAGCCTTAAGGCTAACAAAGACAATTATCTCATCGCTTTAGTCGGTGAAGAAAATGGTGGCTATCCAGTGGTGGTTGCCGCTGGTAAAGCTGCTAATGAAAAAGGTTATCTTGCTGGTAAGTTAGTTAAAGACATTGCTTCCTTACTCGGTGGCTCTGGCGGTGGTCGTCCAGACCTTGCTAGTGGTGCTGGTAGAGATATCGCAAAGATTGACGAAGCCAAAAAGCTTATTGTTAAGTAAAAATAAAGACTGGGTGAAAGAATCATCCAGTTTTTTTAACAGATTTTTATTTTATAATCGTCTTAATTGGTGAGAGGTAAAAGATTATGAAAAAGTTTGTCTTGTTATTTGCAGTCTTAACTGTGCTTACTGCGTGCTCTAACGCTGTTGGTTCTGGCCCCGGATATAAAGTCGATGATCCTATAAATGGTAAGGGTAAAACTTACTGCAGTTGTTTTGAATCCACTCCAACACATACAACATCAACTTTAGAACTATATAAACTCAACAAAAATAATAAGTTGAATGTCACTCCTATCGGAATGAAATCTGGTTCTCAATTATTGAATGAAGAAGATAGATCTGACTACCTGCTTTTTGATAGTTATCAAAAGTTAGCGGATTATCGCGCTGCATTACAAGCTAAATCGGAATACGGCCGCTATGAGACAACACTCACATATCTTAATACTTTAAACGAATCAAACTTTGAAAATAAGAATCTCATCTTTAGTGGTGAAATCATGCTAGCCAGTGGTGGCTATAGCTATACATACGACGCTGTTTATTTGAAAGATAAAACACTCTATATGCACGCTAACGTGATTGATGACCGTACTTATCCTGCCGGCTTGGGAATCGGCTTTGATACCAGTATCGCCTATACCTGTGGCTATGTCTGGTTAGATAAGAGTATTTCTTTTGATGATTTTAGATTAGTTTATGATGTCGATGAACTTAGAACTATGGTCATCGAATATTAACTTTATAAATAATTACTTTTGATAATATTTATAACTTGCTAATATATATCCGTGGTTAAAAAGTATTTATCTTTAGATCTCGGAACCAAAACATTAGGAGTGGCCTATAACGACGCTCTTGGTTTTGTGCACGGTTTAGAGACATTCCGCTTTGATAGAAATCAATATATCGTCGCTAGAAAACACGTCATTGAATTAAGTGAAAAGATGATGATCAATGACATCGTGATTGGTATGCCTCTTCACTTATCTGGTGAACAAAGTGAAATGAGCCAAAACGTTTTACGTTTTATTGAAGATTTAAAGAAAGAAAAACCATCATTAAACATTGAAACAATGGATGAAAGATTATCAAGCGTGACGGCTAATAATTTCATCTCTGATAGGGGAATGAATCATCAACAAAGAAAAGACAATGTTGATAAGATTGCCGCTTGTGTCATCCTCGATACATATTTAAGAATGAAAGGAAACTAATTATGGAAATCAAAAACGAAAAACAAATGGTCGTTACCGATAACGAAGGTAAAGAACACTTAATGCAAATCCTTTTCACCTATGATAACGAAGAAAGAGGCACTTCCTATGTCTTCTTCTATGATACTGAAGATAAAGACGAAGAAGTCGTCGTTATGAGATACCTTGAAAGTGGCGAATTAGAGCCAATTGAAGACGACGAAGAATACGATGAAGTTGAAGAAGTTTTCAACGCTTGGCAAGACGATCCAAAGATTCAAGAACTCAAGCAAGATAACAAATAATATAAAATATTGGTAATATTGCTGCGATATTGATATAATATCGCTTGCAGAAAAGAGGGAAAGTTATGGCAGACAAACAAAAACTTACCAAAGCTGGTTATAAAAAATTACAAGACGAATTAAAATACTTAGTCGATGTAGCACGTGAAGAAATCAAGGTTCAATTAGCCGAAGCTCGTGCTCAAGGTGACTTATCCGAAAACGCTGACTACGATGCCGCTAGAGCTAAACAAGCCGAAGTCGAAGGTCGTATTAAAGAAATCGAAAATATTATCGCGAACGCTGAAATCATTGAAGAAGGCAAAGCTAACACCAAGAAAGTTGGCTTAGGTTCTACAGTTACCATCCGTTTCGTTGATAACAATAAAGAAGTTTCATACATGATTGTTGGTACAGTCGAATCTGATCCAGTCAACGGTAAAATCTCTAACTCCTGTCCATTAGGTGAAGCCTTAGTGGGTAAGACAGTTGGTGACATTATCGAAGTCAAAGCAATCAAAACCTACAAAGTAGAAATCTTAAAAATCGAAATTAAATAAAAAATTTCGGACAAATTTGAAAAATCCTCCCTATTTAATTAATAGAGGAGGTTTTTTTATATGATGAAAGTACTCATAGGCGTTGTCATCGTTGCTTTTATCGTTATTGTGGGCTTCTTAGTCATTGATCCAGACTTAAATCCTATCAATACTGGTAACAGCAACAACATCACCGAAGTCAGCACCCAACAGGGCAGTAAGTACACAATTGAAGGTGAAGTCTATAAGGCCGGAACATACGTTCTAAGCGATGGAATCACAATGAATGACTTACTAGAAGCCGCTGGTGGAACAACCGCTAACGCAGACGATTTAGCGTATTTTACTAACGTTACATTAAAAGCGGGCACAACTTATTACATTGCTAGTAGGTTTGATGAGACAGATATTTGCTCTAAGAGCGAGATATCTAAAGTGAATATCAATCAAGATGACGCTCAAACATTAATGTCAGTAAACGGCATCACCACATCGATTGCGAGTTCGATTGTTTCTTATCGTAGTGAAAATGGTAATTTCGGTACCTTAGAAGATTTATTGAAAGTCTACGGCATTGGTAACGCTACCTATCACAAGATTCGTAATTACGTGATTTTACATCAGTGATTGTTTTCCTATTTTTCTTATCTTTTTATTTAGGGAATGTACTCACTTATTCAATCTTCCTATTCATAGGAATAGCTTTAGTCTTTCTCTTCTTTGTCTTTAAAAGATTTAAACTTCCAATGATGCTGATGTGTCTTGGAGGAATAGTTCTTGGTTTCACCTATTCGTTCATAAAGCCAACATATAATAAGCAATCTTATTCAGGATTCGTTTACACCGTGAAAGAGAACTATTTCCTCTTTAACAGTGGAGGAGAAAGACTTTACGTCTATTCTAAAAACCATACATATGATTTAGGAGACTATCTCACCATCAGCGGGAAGAAAGAACAATTAGATTTCACCGTCTTAGAATCAGGCTTTGATTTTAAAAGCTATCTTAATAAGAAAGGTGTCTATAGTTCTTTAACCCCTAAACATATCGATGTGAAATGGCGTAACTTTATCAGGATTAATGAATCTAGAGAAAAAGCCTTGTCACATTTTAATAAGGAAGAAAGAAGCATTGTGGGGGCAATCCTATTTTCGGATGGCGACGAAAGTGCGACTAGTGAATCTTTAACCAATCTGCACTTAGCCAGATTTCTTTCTGCGAGTGGCCTTTATATTAGTCTATTTGCTTTAGGCCTTAACTATTTATTAAAACTATTTTTGAAGGATAAACACGCAGAGATAATAACTATCGCACTTTTAGCCATCTATCTTGTTTTTACTATACCAAAATTCAGTGTCTTTAGAGTGGTGTTTCTGCTCCTATTAAAATGGATAAATAAGCATCCACTGAAGAAGAGATTTTCATATCTAGAAGTAGTGTCCTTTGCGGGTATAATTTGCCTATTATTTGATCGCTTTTTAGCGTCTCAAGATAGCTTCATCTTAGGCTTTGGAATACCAATCATTTCTTACCTTATTAGACATGTCTATCCGAGTGAGAAGATTAAGTCCTATTTATGGAAATCTTTTACGATATATCTATTCTTTATCCCGTTTGAAATCATGTATTACCACAAAGTGGTAGTGATGTCATTCCCACGTCAGATAGTAAGCACACCGTTATTCTTATTAATAGGTATAGTTTCTTTATTATGCTTCTTTAGGATACCGATATACGCAGTGGATAAAGGACTGATATTTTTACTCAAAGGATATACAGGTGTAATTAAGCCATTATCCTTTGGCTTATTAATGCCTGAATTCAATATCGTAATCCTAATAGTGTATTATGCGATTTACATCGTTTATCTATACTATTTAACAATTGGCTTTAGACCGATTCAAAGATGGCTGTCTATAGGAATGGTTACTTTGACTGTACTTTACGCTATACCGATAGAAAATAGGTTAACAAGTGAAGTCAGTTTTGTAAACGTCGGCCAAGGTGATTGTACCCTTATTAGATATCATCAAAAAGTAATTCTTATTGATACAGGAGGACTCACTTATAATGACATCGCTAATGGGACACTAATCCCTTATTTAAGAAAGAAGAGAATTTATAAAATCGATACAGTCTTTATCACTCACTATGATTATGACCATTATGGAGCGTTAGAAAACCTCCAAAAAGAATACAAAGTAAACAATATTTATGATTATTATTCGAGCTATCCAGTAAGTACATGTGGCTTAACTTTTAATAACTACAACATATATGGGTTATCTAGTAATGAGGAGAACGATCGTTCCCTAGTGCTTTCCTTCAATATCCTTAATAAGGATTTCCTCATTATGGGGGATGCCCCTAAATGGGTGGAAAAGGAAATCATGAACGATAATGAAAAGATACCATGTGACATCTTAAAGCTTGGTCATCATGGTTCAGACACATCTTCTTCAGACAAGTTTATTCAATATATCAATCCAAAAGAAGCGATTGTCTCATGTGGTAAAAACAATAAGTTTGGTCATCCTTCTAAAAGTGTCGTTGACACTTTGAACAAGTACCGTATTCCTATTAGAAGAACGGATTTAGAAGGAACTATTACTTATAAAGAATTATCTTTCTAAAATATATCGAAAGATAATCGGAAATAATTTATAATCTAGTTATGATTTATCTTATAAATGGCAAACAAAACATTCGTTTAAAAAGCCAGATGAAAAGCATTATCAAAGATTCCATTAAGGAAATCGATGCGATGAATTTCGTCAAATTTGATGCTTCTTTAACTCAAATTCAAGAGATTATGAGTGAGGCTAACTACATGCCTTTAGGCTATGACAAGAAGGTTGTGGTTATCGATTCTCCATATTTTCTAATGAAAGAAAGAACTAAATCAAAGATTGAAAGCGAACAAGATTATCAAACTTTATTAAATTATTTAAACCAACCAAATCCTGATGTTGATCTCATCTTCTTAGTGAATACATCCGATAGTGATATCGATAAAAAGAGTGAGTATTATCAGTTAATAGAAAAAAACGGCAAAGTGGTGAACGTTGCCGAACCTAAACAAGAGCAGTGGAATGATGTTGTTAAACAATATTTCGCTTCTAAATGGCCAAACACTGTCATAGACAGTGATGCGGTTAATGAATTAGGTAGAAGAACTGAAGGCGACTATGCTTCCTTATTTAATAATGGTAGCAAGCTCGCTCTTTATACTGATCACATTACATTTAATGATGTCACCATGATGGTCACTAGACCATTAGAAGAAAATGCTTTCTTACTATTTAACTATCTCGTAGATGAAAAGAATATGGAAGCCGTAGCGTTATATCGTGATTTAAAGACTAGTAATGTTGAACCAGTCACTTTAATCTCTATGATCGCTAATCAATTTAGATTATTAAATAGAGTTTCTTATCTCGCTAGACATAGCTATTCACCAGATGATATCGCTAAAGAACTTAATATCAATCCAATCAGAGCCAAAATCTTAAGAAAGAATAGTTTTGTGGTGTCCGCTAAACGTGTATTACAAACTTTAGAAGACTTATATCAACTCGATAAGCAAATTAAAAGCGGTCTTGTGGACCGCTATTACAGCTTCGAGCTTTTCCTAATTAATTTCAAAAGAAAATAATTATCTGATTGAATTAACTAATCTGGAAAGTTCGCCTTTTTGTCTAGCAGCAGTGTTCTTGTGTTGAATACCATCGCTGACGGATTTATCGATTAAACGGAAAGCCGCATTCATTAATTCTTCGGCCTTAGCTAAATCTTTTGCTTCAACGGCTAATCTGACTTTTTTGATGGCAGTACGGATAGCGCTTTTTGCGGAAGCGTTTCTTTGACGAGCTTTTTCGTTAGTTTTGATACGTTTGATTTGTGATTTTATGTTAGCCATAAAGTTACCTCTTTCTTAGTGCCGAGTGTTATATTACCAAAACTCGACAAATAATGCAATTATTTATTATACGCTTTTTTTATTTTTGTTTAAGTAAGCGTGCAATTTCTTCAACGAAATCGTTGACGCAGGTGAGTTTGCCGTACATTTCTTCAGGCACTTCAATGTCGAAGTAACGGTCGACTTCTTGCACTAATTCAACATAGTTCATGGAGTCACCACCTAAGTCGTTAATCCAGTGATCTTCGTCATCAATCTTGAAGGTTGGTAAGACTAAGATCTTGGAGAAGAGTTCTCTCACTGGAGGGAGAATCTTTGTTAAGGCTTCTTCGGATAATTTTCTTGTCTTAGAAGAAACTTTCTTAGAATTAATCAAGACATATTTGTTAGAACCGTTTTCAATTTCTTTCTTAATTACGAAACGTTTAACTTTCATATTGTTCGCCATTGGTAAGCGATTCTTCGCTAAGTAAATAGCGTCAATTTTTGTGTCGTGTGGAAGCTTGATGCCTTTGATAGTTTTTTCTAATTCTTTTAAGGCTTCTTCACTTGTCTTATCATCGAGTTCTAAGACTAAGACGATGTCTTCACGAAGAGCTTTATCTTTGTTAACAACACCTAAGACTGATAAGTTGGTGACGTTTTCTAAATCTTTGAAGTAAATTTCAAGTTCATCTGGGAAGATGTTTTCGCCGTTCGCGTTGATGATAACGTCTTTCATTCTACCTTTCATCATGTAGCCAGTTTCACATTTGTTAACAATGTCACCTGTATGGAAATAACCATTATCTAAAACAGTTTCTTTTTCCACGCCAGCGATGATTTCTCTAATGTGAATTGTAGGTGATTTAATTAAGAGTTCGTTATCGGCTTCGTTGACCTTGTATTCAACACCATTAAGTGGTTTACCGATATAGCCTAATAATCTTTGCTTAACATCTGGTGAAAGTTCAACAGAAGTAACACCGACTTCGGTCATGCCGTAGCCATTATATAAAGGATAGCCTAGGCCATTGATTGCTCTAGAAGTTTCATTAGAGAGATAGCCGCCACCAGAGATACAGTATCTAACGTGTTTACCTAAGATCATGCTCTTAATCTTATCGGCGACAATCTTCTTAGAAGCGAATCCTGCTTCTTCAGCGCTCATTTCGCCTAAGTTATAAGCCATCATCTTTTCTAAAAGCTTTTGTTTATCTTCGCTTTGCATAGCAAACTTACGCTTAATAGATAAGGCTAAGGAATCCCAGAAGAGTGGGACACTATAGACGTGAGTAATGCCTGTCTTTTGGCAAATTGATAATAAATCGCTTGGAGTATTGCTCTTTGGGAACACTAAAGTTGTGCCATAGAATGTGTACCATAAGAAGACCGCAACGAAACCAAAGATATGGTGGAATGGAATCATTGCTAAGATCTTAATTTGACCGACTTTCTTTGGATACATGATGTCCAAACTTTCTTCAGTCATCTTTAAGGAACAGCAAATTTGGTTAACGAAGTTTTCACCGTTGAAAACCATTAATTTTGCATCACCAGTTGTACCACTAGAAGAGAAGATAACTTCATCAGCCCAGGATGGGTTAGACATTTCTTCTTTAGCGTTTTGTAGGATATTGTCTAATCTGACTTTGTTGAGTGTATACTCATGGTTATCATCAGCAATAATGGCAATAGCTTTAGCTTGGTTAGCTAAGTTGATGACGTTTTCTCTTGGAAGTTTAGCGTCCACTAAAACAGGAACGAAGCCCGCCATTAATAAGGCCCAGAAAATTTCACCCCAACTTGGACAGTTAGCGACCTTTAAAACGACACGATTTGTGCCTTCTTTTTTAATCTTATTAGATAAATACAAAGCGTACTTTTTGACGTTTTGATCCATCTTGGAGTATTTGTACTTTTTAATTCTGTTATTTAAACCAGAATATTCGGCGTAGACGTTCTTCTTATTTTGGTGCATCAATTGTTGATAGATGTTAACGAAATGACGAGAAGTCTTAAGTAAATCTGCCGCACTCAAGACATATTGAGTGATCAATTGTTGTTTGTTTTTCATATGTTTTCCTTTTTTATATTAACGTGTAGAACTTAATGTCTACCGAATTAGATTCAATATCGAGGATGGCGTAACTGCCATCAAACTTATCCCGAGCATAATTCAAAGCACCCGGATTTACATATAATATATCATGTTTCATTTCATTTCTACGAATATGTGTATGCCCATGTATGACAATCCTTGCGTTGTGTTTATTCAATAACTCTTTACTTATATATGGGGTATGTTGTACCAAAATGTTCCCATATGGACTAGGAATAATTAAATATTCAGGGAAGTCATAATAGTGGTCACAGTTACCTCTTACAGATATAAAAGGTTTTATTGACCATTCGTCTTGCTCACTATCCCCAGCGTGGAGATATAAATCCATATTAGGATAAAGAGCCGCTAAACGGTCTAAAGAAGCATAATCATTATGCGAATCACTTACTAACAAAATTTTCATCTTTCATATAGTAGCAAAAAAAGAGACGGTTTTGTATAATATTTCCATATGGAAAAGAAAGAATTAAACCTCTTATTTATGGGCACTCCTGAAATTAGTGCTTATGTCTTCGAACAGATGATCTTAGCTGGCTACCACTTTGTGGGCTTAGTCGCACAACCTGATCATCCGGTGGGAAGAAAAGGCATCATCGAGAAAGTTCCTACTAAAGTAATCGCTGAGAAGTATAACATCCCAGTCTTTCAACCTATCAAGATTCGCAAAGATTTCTCCTTTATGGACAATCTTAAAGTTGATTTAGTTATTACTCTTGCCTATGGACAAATTGTTCCTCAAGGCTTTTTAGATATTCCACGTTTTGGTTGCTTGAACCTCCATGGTTCATTATTACCAAAGCTCCGTGGTGCTTCTCCAGTCCAAACCGCTTTAATCAATAATGAGAAAGTCACTGGTGTGACTCTTATGGAAATGGTGGCGGCCATGGACGCTGGTAGAATGTACGGCAAGAAAGAAGTTACTATCGATGAAGAAGACAACGCTACTTCTTTATTTAAGAAGATAAGCGAAGCGGCTAAAGATTTGGTTTTAGAATTATTACCAAAATATGTAAATGGTGAATTAGAAGGTATTCCTCAAAACGAAGAAGAAGTTACTTTCTGTTCACTTATCAAACCAGAACAAGAAAAATTAGATTTATCTAAAGATATATTAGAAGTTTATGGCTATATTAGAGGCTTAAGCGATGAACCAGGTGCTTATCTCTATTTAGACAATCAAAAACTCAAAATCTTCAAAGCGAAGATCGCTAATGATTTAGTAACTGCGGAAGTTGGCACAATTGTCCAAGCGGATAAACGTGGACTCTTACTTCAAGCAAAAAACGGTCAATTAGCCATTTTAGAGCTCCAAAAAGAAGGCAAAAAGAGAATGGACTATAAAGCCTTTATTAATGGCAACCAGAATCTTTTAGGCACTAAATTAAACTAAATGGAAAAGTATCTGACTTTGAGTGTGCACCAATTGGTGGACTTTCTTTTAAGAACAGGCGATATTGATAATCGCGTTTTTAATCGTTCATCAATGACTGAAGGTAGCCGCCTCCATAGTGTGTATCAAGCAAAGCAGTCATCTAACTATCTCGCTGAGTTTCCTTTAAAGATGTCCTTCAATGTCGATGAAGTGAACATCGTTCTTGAAGGTAGGGCGGATGGCATTATCAAAAGAAGCGAAACCGAATATGTCATTGATGAGATTAAGACTACCGTGGAAGATTTACAGGTTTTCCATGACGATAATCTTGAATGGCACCTTGGCCAAGCCAAGTGCTATGCCTACATGTTTGCGAAACAAACCAACCTTGAATTCATCGGTGTTAAGTTAACTTACATTCGTCAAGGAAAAGAAAAGGAACAACTCATTGATTCCTACGTCTTTAATGTCCTTGAACTTGAACAATTTGTCGTTAAATTATTAAACGAATATCTCGCTTTCTATAACATCATTTTCAATAAGATTGCGAAGAGAAACGAGAGCATAGAATCACTTAAATTCCCGTTCAATAAGTTCCGTCAGGGACAAAGGGATCTAGCAAAGTACACATACGCAATGGCGAAGAAACGCGGCCGCTTATTCGCAGAAGCGCCTACTGGTATTGGCAAGACCATCTCCACAGTCTTCCCATTTGTCAAAGCTCTTAAAGATGATGACAATAGTAAAATCTTCTATCTAACTGCGAAGACTAGTGGCAGAGAAGCTGCACATCAGGCTATAAAACTCCTGAAGGAGAATGGCTTATCTTTAGGCGATATCATGATTACCGCGAAAGATAAAATCTGCTTTTGCAAAGGCCAAGCTTGTAACCCAGAAGAATGCCCATACGCAAAGGGTTATTACAATAAGATTCAAACAGTTTTAAGATACGCAATTCTTAACTATGATGACTTTGATTTACAAACCATCACTCAACTCGCCTACGATAACCAAATCTGTCCATTCGAACTCGAATTAGACTTATCTTTATTCATGGATGTTATCATCTGCGACTATAACTATGTCTTTGATCCAATCTCATACATGAAACGTTACTTTGATGAGGATACTTCTTCCTTCCTCGTTTTAGTGGACGAAGCCCATAACCTTGTGGATAGAAGCAGAGATATGTATTCTGCATCATTATCCTACAAGCAGTTCTTAGAAGCGCGTAAGAGTGTGTGTCATAGTAAACTCCATAAACTCAAACTCGCTCTTTCAAAGATGAGCAAGATGTTTAAGGAATATCTTGTTAATCCAAAAGATGGTAATTACATCCTGGATGAGTTCTATGATTACACATATAAAACCATCTCTTCATTTATCACGACGATGCAAGACATCAATAAGAATGATAACAAAGAGATGAGTAAAGAACTTCTCGAGTTCTATTTAGAAGTTAATCGTTTCTCTAAAATCTTAGAGTTCTATAACGATCACTTTATCTGCTATTACGAAATCATCAAAGATGAACTCATCTTACATGTCGCATGCTTAGATGCTTCATCCTTCTTACATAGTTCCTTAAGACGTTTAAGAGGTAGTGTCCTTTTCTCTGCAACACTTTCCCCAATTGAATATTACGTTGATATGTTAGGGGGCAAGAAAGAAGACGCCCAGTTAATTCTTCCTTCTCCTTTCCCAGTGGATAATCTAAAAATTATCATCGCCCCTAAAGTATCCGTTAGATACAAGAATAGAGATTCTTCCTATCAACAAGTCGCTGATTATATTAAAGCCTTTGTTATAAACAAAGTTGGTAACTATTTCATCTTCTTACCAAGTTATGAATACTTAACAAACCTCATGCCATATATCGATATGGAAGATGTTGATGTATTCGAACAGGCTAAGGGCATGAGTGATGAAGAAAAAGAAGAATTCTTAACTAACTTCAAACCAAATCCTGAAAGAACAACATTAGGATTTGTTATCGTTGGTGGCGCTTTTGGTGAAGGTATTGACCTAGTTAGTGACCGTTTAATCGGAGCGATTATTGTGGGTATTGGTATGCCAAAGATTAACTTTGTGAGTGATCAAATCATGAAATACTATGATGCGAGAGAGCAATCCGGCTATAACTACGCATACCTAAACCCAGGCATGAACAAAGTCATGCAAGCGCTAGGAAGAGTTATTAGAAGCGAAACCGATAGAGGTGCAGTTTTGCTCATTGATGAAAGATATCTTACTAATGATTATCGTGACTTATTTAAGAGTGAGTGGCGCAAATACGAAGTCGCCTTCTCCCCTAAAGAAGTGAGCGATATTTTACAAGACTTCTTTATTAAATAATTATTTAATGCTAATATATTTGGCATGAAAAAGAAATTAGACATCGTGACCAAAGCTAAACTCATCTATAGTGGTGAGTTAATGCTATTTTTTATCTTATTTTTAGTCCTTGGCATTCTTAGAATGACAGGCGTTATTACCCCTAATGAAACAAGAAAGAATATCTTTAACTGGGTGACCATCTTCGGTGGTTCTTGGTTAATTATTGATTTCTTATGGGCAATGTTCTCTAAAAAGAGAAAACAAAGAATTGCTTTAATCGATAAGTGTTTACACTTACCAGCAGGTATTTACTTAGTAAGTTTTGATATTTACTGCTTTGTCACAAAGCCAGAAGCGGCCTCTGACGTTTACCGTTATGGTGTGCCAATTGTCTTCTTCTACTTATGTGCCTGCTATTTATTTGAAAGCATTTATCATTACTTTAAGCCAGTTCCTGGTTTATTAGATATCGAAGAAGCCGCGAAAGCGGAACAAGAAAACAAAGTTGTTGCTGAACAAGAAGCTGAAATAGTTGAGTCAGAAAACGAGGGAGACAAAAATGACCAAAACTAATAAAGTCATGCTTGTATTTGCATGCATTTTTGCAACATTAACCGCAATTTTATTAACCGGACAAATCCTTATCGAATTATGGAGTATGGGTTTATTGTTCGGAAAAGATGCAGATTTGGGCTCTGCCATTGGTGGTATTTTCATCTTTATCTACAGTATCATGTTTGGCGCTGCCGCAATTGTTGGTGCGGTTGTAACATTACCTTTCGACATTGTTCTTCTTAAGAGTAATGGCAAGAAATGGTATTCATTAGCTTTGCTAATCTTTAGCATTGCCGCAATTGTTACTGCTATCATATTCTTCTTTATGCTACCTATGGTAAGTGAAGCAATTAGCCATAGCTCATCCTCATCAATTCCATCAAGTTCAAGTTATTAAAATATGGATTTTTCTCAGAAGAAAATAAGAAACTTTTCAATCATCGCTCATATTGATCACGGTAAGTCCACATTAGCGGACCGTATTTTAGAATTGACTGGAGCGGTGGAACTGAGAGAAATGAAAGACCAAATTCTCGACTCTATGGACTTAGAAAGAGAAAGAGGCATTACCATTAAATTAAACGCTGTTACTTTATCCTATAAAGCCGATGATGGTGAAGAATATATCTTTAATCTCATCGACACTCCCGGACACGTCGACTTCACATATGAAGTCTCACGTTCACTCGCTGCCTGTGAAGGCGCATTGCTCGTCGTAGACGCGACACAGGGCGTAGAAGCACAAACGCTCGCTAACGCCTATTTAGCCGTCGATAACGATTTAGAAATCTTACCTGTTATCAACAAAGTTGATTTACCATCCGCTAACGTTGATATGGCCAAGCAAGAAATCGAAAAGAAGATTGGCATTCCATGTGATGAAGCGGTGGAAGTTAGCGCTAAAACAGGCTTGCACGTACATGAACTATTAGAAGCCATAGTGAAAGGCGTTCCTGCTCCTCATGGCGATTTAAAAGCGCCTTTAAAGGCTCTTATCTTTGATAGTTACTATGATCCATATCGTGGCGTTATTGTTTTAGTGAGAATCAAAGATGGTGTTGTTAAAGTTGGCGATAAGATTCGCCTCATGCAAGCGGGCAAAGAGTATCAAGTCATTGAACTTGGTATCAGAACTCCAAAGGAAGTTAAGACCGACATCTTAGAAGCTGGCCAAGTTGGCTATATCGCTGCGCAGATTAAGGACATCAAAGATGTCCATCCTGGTGATACTGTCACCTTAGTGGATAATCCCGCGAAAGAAGCCTTACCAGGCTACCGTATTATGAACCCAATGGTTTACTGTGGTCTTTATCCAGTCGATAGTGATGATTATCAAGCCTTAAAAGATGCTTTAGAGAAACTCACATTGAATGATGCTTCGCTTCAATTCGTGGCTGAAACATCTCAAGCCTTAGGCTTTGGCTTTAGATGTGGTTTCTTAGGCTTATTACATATGGATGTCATCCAAGAAAGATTAGAAAGAGAATATAATCTCGATTTAATCTTAACTGCGCCATCCGTTATTTATAAAGTCCATATGACGGATGGAGAAGTTATCAATCTTGATAACCCAAGTAAGTTACCTGACGCTAGTAAGATCTCCTTTATTGAAGAGCCTTACATCAGAGCAAACATCATGACACCAAAAGAATATATTGGCCCAATCATGGAATTATGCCGTGAAAGAAGAGGTATCTATGAGAACTTAGATTACTTCGATGATACACGTATGGTCTTAACCTATGAATTACCATTAAGTGAAATCGTTTATAACTTCTTTGATAAGCTCAAAAGCTACACAAAAGGCTATGCCTCATTTGACTATGATTTCAGCGACTATAAGCGCGCGGACTTAGTGAAACTAGATATTTTACTTAACGGCCAAGTAGTGGATGCTCTTAGCAGTATTATCTATAGACCAGATGGCTATCATCGTGGCTTAGGTATTATCCGTAAAATTAAGACTGTTATTCCTCGTCAACAATTCGAGATCCCAATCCAAGCAGCCATCGGTGGTAAGGTCATTGCTAGATGCGATGTTAAGGCGGTTAGAAAAGACGTTTTAGCGAAGTGCTATGGTGGTGACATCTCTCGTAAGAAGAAACTTCTCGAAAAGCAAAAAGAAGGCAAAAAGAGAATGAAGAAAGTCGGCTCCGTTGAGGTCCCACAAGAAGCATTTATGAGCATTCTTTCCATCGATGAGGAAGAAGATAACTAGTTTAAAATTAGTAGTTTTTTAGAATAAATTATTGTAAATAAAAATTACTTCTTGTATCATAATGGTATATAGAGGTATTTTTTATGGCAGGAAACGATTATGCAATGCGTTTCACTGAAGACAAATACGCGACCAAATTAGAGGTAGGTCGTGAATTAAAAGTATCTTCAGTCGATCCGTTTTGGAGCAACATTTTATCTTATCGCTCACACTTTTATCATTATTTAACAATTAGAACTATTGAAAAGAACATGCTCTTATTCTGTGGCTGTCCAGCGATCAATAGTTGCGTCAATAACTTAGAGGTCAAACTCATCAGAGTCAATCGCGAATGCGCGATGCTCGTGCCTAATAGTAAGGAAGCGAGAAACGTTGACTATACATTCAAAAAAGAGATTATAAACCTTCTTAATGAATGCGAACAATTAGGTGTTGGTGAAGACTTTATCGCTAACGTTTTACGTGGTGAAGTAGTCTCCGCAATTCCTAACAACATGCTCTTAGTTAACTATCTCAATGCTTTAAACTACATTAAACGTGCTTATGTCAATCCAATCGACGAAGATTTCCTCGCAGAATTATATGCGAAGTTACTTGGTACTGAAGAATTGACTACTTTCTACAGAAACAGTGAAGACAGAAATCCAGAAAACCGTGTCTTAATTGATCGTGTTTACACATCCGCGCCTGTCACTCTTATCGGCACAATGATGAATAGCTTATTCACATTCATCTCCTCTAGCACATTACCAACATCGTTAAAAGCGATGATTACTTTCTTCTATATTAACTATGTTAAACCATTCGCTAAATATTCCGAAGAAGTGGCCTTATTAATGGCGAAAGCTGTTTTAGCCCATGAAGCATTCGGTGATGCAGTGGTGACTCTTCCTTTAGAAAGATTATTAGTCCTTCCAAGAGAAGAAAGTGCTCGCATTTATGTCGAAGTTCAAAAGACTGCGGACGTCACATATTTCATTGATTACGTCTATAGATATTTGAATAAATACTGCGATTCTTTCTTAGATGATATGGCTAAAGCCAAAGTCAGTGAAATGAGAGAAGACTTCTATCAAGTCGATGAAGATAAAGAAATCGAAGAAGTCGAAATCCCAGAAGAACCACGTGTTGAAACTATCGATTTATTCGCTTCTAGTGACGAAGCGGAAAAAGAAGAGCCAAAGGCTGAATTCAAAGTTGTTCCTCCAGTGGAAGAAAAAGTTGAATACAAACCTGAACCACAAGTTGAAGCTCGTCCAGCGGAAGTTGAAATGCCTAAGAAAAAGACTGTTAAAGTCACTTACGTACAAGAAGAACTCGCTGTTGCCTATATCCCAGTCGCGTTAGATGAAAAGCAAGCTGTTCTTTTAGAACAAGACCTCTTAGAAAGAGATCCTGAACTCAAGAAAGGCGAAGCAAAATTCTATGCCAGACACTGCACCAAAGGTAAAAAATATACCATCGCGCAATATAAGAAGAGCCTACGTTGCGCCTACGAAACCGCACGTACATCTATGGACCATTTAGCAGAACTTCTTTACTATCGCAAAGAAAAGATTAAAAATAAATATGTTTATATTCCTGTTGAAAGAGAATAGGAGGGAAAATTAATGCCAACAAACCTTATTATCTTAATCGTTGTTATTGGAGTTGCTGCTGCCATCGCGTTAGTGGCCTTCATTATCTATCGCATTATGCGTCCTAAACTAAAAGAAGATAAACCATCTGATGAACAAATTCTTCAAGATGAAATGAATCGTGTATTACAAGATGTCGATGATCCAGAAACCGCTAAACAAATTAGCGATTATAAGGAAGATGAATAAGCCAAGGTCTTTATACATCCATATTCCATTTTGTGAAAAGATTTGCGATTACTGCGACTTTACAAAGTTGCAGTATTTTCGTAAGTTCGCCATTCCTTACTTAGAAACACTTAAAAAAGAGCTAGAAAGTTATGATATTGGTGAACTAAAAACCATCTATGTCGGTGGTGGAACACCAACCGCTTTAGAAGACGATTTATTCGAAAAATTATTAGAAATAATTAAGCCATATACTAAAGGCGCTATCGAATATACCTTTGAGGCTAATCCTGAATCACTTTCAGAATCTAAAATCAAACTCTTATCTAGGTATGGTGTTAACCGTATCTCTTTAGGGGTGCAAAGCACCGATAATAAAGTCTTAAAAGCCATTAACCGTGAACATGATTATGAAGACGTTAAGACCGCGATTAAACTTTTAAAACAATACGGCGTTGATAACATCAATGTTGATTTGATTCTAGGATTGCCACATAGTAGCAAGTCTCTATTATTAAAAGATTTAGATAACTTGACCTCATTAGGCATTAAACATATCTCTTGTTATGCCTTAACTATTCATCCTCATACAGTCTTATATAACCAGGGTTATAAAGAGTTAGAAGATGACCAAATGAGAGAATTATATGATGTCGTTCATAACTATCTTGATAAGAAAGGCTTTGTGCATTATGAAGTTTCTAACTGGGCTATGCCTGGATATGAAAGCCATCATAATAAAACATACTGGGCTAATGAAGAATACTATGGCTGTGGCCTTGGAGCGTCTGGTTATATTGGGGATATCCGTTATAAAAACACTGTGAATTTAGAAAAATATTTGTTAGGGGAATATATCCAAGAAAAAGAAACACTCACTTTGAAAGATAAGTACACCTATGAAGTGATGCTAAAGCTTAGATGTGAAGGCTTAGACTTAGAGTATATCAAGGATACTTTTAATAAGGATTTATCTAAAGAAAAGAAAGATGAAATCAAAGAAATGATGGAACAAGGCTATCTCGAATATCGCGAAGAAAAACTCGTTGCGACTTACGAAGGAAAGATGATTCTTGATCAGCTAATTCTCGCTCTTCTTTAATCCAAAAATGATGCTTGATAAGGCCAGGGAGACCTGGCTTTTTCTATATCCTTATTATATAAATATTTATTTTTTAGCACATAACGCTTGACAGTGCTAATAAAACAATTAAAATGTAGTTAGCACAAAAAGAGATAGAGTGCTAAAAAGGAGGAGAAAACCATGGCTCTAACACGTAGTGATACGATCTTGAAATACATCGTTGAATACTTTATTAAAAATGCCCAGCCAGTTGGCTCTCATACCCTCATCGAAGAATATAAGCTTCCATATTCCTCAGCGACCATTAGAAATGAAATGTTTGCTTTAGAAAAGATGGGACTTATCGAAAAGACACATAGTAGCAGCGGCCGTGTCCCAAGCGCGAAAGGCTACCGTTATTACTGCGATAACTTAAGAGATGGTTCCGTTAATGAACAACTTAAGAACAGCATTCAAACCGTTCTTGATCAAAAAGTTAAGTCCATTGATGCGGTCATCAAAGAAAGCTGTGAGATATTGTCTCATATGACTAATTTAGTCACCGTTGTCATGGGTCCAGATGAAAACAAAGAAAAATTAGCATCTATCCAAATGGTGCAGATCTCTGATAACACAATTACCGCGATCTTCGTTACTGATAAGGGCTATGTTGAAAACAAAACCTTCATCGTTCCTGAAAACTTAAAAGCGGGCGAAATCGTTAATTGTGTCTCGTTATTAAACGATAGATTAAAAGGCACACCAATCGTTGAACTCGTTGAGAAGACTGAAGCCTTAAAGCCAGTCCTTAACGATTATATCGTTGGTCATGACCTTGTCTATCAAGCCTTACTTGAAACATTCATGCGCTTCGCTAGTGACCGTTTATCCCTCTATGGTAGAGATGAGCTCTTCACTCGTGAGGAATACAAGAATGATACAGAAAAATTAGAAAGAGTCTTCAAGTTATTGAACGACCAACAACTTCTTAAAGAAGTTAAAGATGAGATTAAAAAGGATGACGAAGGCCGAATCATTCGTATCGGTGATATCGAAGGCAATCCTGATGTCTCAATGGTGACAGCGAAAATTGACTTAGGAGACGAAGGTAATCGTGCGATTACATTACTCGGACCAACAAGAATCGATTATGACCAAGCTTTATCCGCTTTGGAATATATCGCTGAAACATTAACCGATTACTTCAAAGGATTAAACAACAAAGGAGGTAAAGGTGATGCCTAAAGAAAATAAAGAACAAGTTAAAGACGAAAAGAACAAAGACAAAAAACGCATCCAAGAGCTTGAAGAAGAACTTGCTAAAGCAAAGGCTGATTCAGATCATTGGAAAAACGAATACTATAGAGCCTACGCAGATACAAAGAATCTCCGTATGAACTTAGAAAAAGAACATTCTGATGCAATGCGCTATAGAGCGATGGGATTCGTGGAAGAATTACTTCCAGTATTGGACAGCTTCCATATGGCCCTTGATAACGAACCACCAAGCCCAGAAGTTAAGAACTACTTAGTGGGTTTCCAATTCATCTATCGTAACTTCGTGAGCGCACTTGAAAACGAAGGAGTGAAAGAAATCGCTCCAAAGCTCGGAGAAAAATTCTCCGACAAAACCATGGACGCCGTTGACGTCACTGAACAAGAGGGCGAAGAAAACCTCGTCACAAAAGTGTATGCTAAAGGCTATGAATTACATGGACGTCTCATTAGACCCGCAAGAGTCTCAGTGAGCAAAAACAAAAAAGAAGAAAACAAAGAGAGCGTCAAAGCAGACGCTTAATAGGAGGACATAAATTATGGCAAAAGAAATCATCTTAGGTATCGACTTAGGTACCACAAACTCAGTCGTCAGTTACTTACAAGCTGATGGTACAGTCAAAGTTATTCCAAACCCTGAAGGCACAGTGACCACACCTTCCGTCGTAGCTTTTAAAGCTAACGGTGAAGAAATCGTTGGTAATGCGGCTAAACGTCAAGCCGTCACAAACCCAGATACAGTTAGTTCCATTAAGAGAATTATGGGTAGTGCGGAAAAGGTCAACATTAAATGCGTGAATAAACAATTCACCCCACAAGAAATCTCCGCAAAGATTCTTGCTTACATGAAAAAATACGCTGAAGCTCATTTAGGTCAAAGCGTCGCTAAAGCGGTCATTACCGTTCCTGCTTACTTCAACGATGCCCAAAGACAAGCGACAAAAGACGCTGGTCAAATCGCTGGTCTTGATGTCGTTCGTATCATTAACGAACCAACCGCTGCGGCCTTAGCCTATGGCTTAGAAAACGATAAATCCGAAAAGATCTTAGTCTTCGACTTAGGTGGTGGTACATTCGACGTTTCCATCCTCGATATTGGGGATGGCACATTCGAAGTTATTTCTACCGCTGGTGATAACCACCTCGGTGGTGATGACTGGGATGCCGTTGTTGCTGACTGGATCAAAGCCCAAATCAAAATTCAATCTAACGTTGATATCACAGATAAAGGTTCCTTACAAAGAATTAGAGAAGCTGCTGAAAAAGCTAAAATCGAACTCTCTGCTTCTATGGAAACAGTTATCTCCTTACCATTCATTAGTATGACAAGCGCTGGCCCAGTTAACTTCGAAGTTACCTTAAGCCGTGCTAAATTCCAAGATTTAACAAGACATCTTTTAAATAGATGTGAAGAACCAGTGAGACGTGCTTTAGCCGATGCTCATATGAGTGCTTCTGAACTCAACCAAGTCTTATTAATCGGTGGTTCCATCCGTATGCCTGCCGTTCAAGAATTAGTCGCTAGATTAACTGGTAAGAAACCAAACTTATCCGTTAACCCAGATGAAGCTGTTTCTATCGGTGCGGCTTACCAAGGTGGTGTTGTCTCTGGTGATGTTAAAGACGTAGTCTTATTAGACGTCACTCCATTAACCTTAGGTATTGAAACCTTAGGTGGTGTTATGACTCCATTAATCACAAGAAATACAACCATCCCAACCACTAAGAGTCAAATCTTCTCAACCGCTGCGGATAACCAACCAGCCGTTGACATCATGGTCTACCAAGGTGAAAGACCAATGGCCCACGATAACAAGTTATTAGGTCACTTCCAACTCAATGGTATTAAACCAGCCAGACGTGGTGAACCAAGAATTGAAGTCACATTTTCTATCGACGTTAACGGTATCGTTAAAGTTAACGCGAAAGACTTAGATACACAAAAAGAACAAAACATCACAATTTCTGGTAGTAATGGTCTTTCTAAAGAAGATATCGATAGAATGGTCCGTGAAGCGGAAGAACACGCTGAAGAAGATGCTAAACGTAAAGAAGACATCGAACTCCGTAATAAAGCCGAATCCATGATTAACGACATCGACCTTGCTATGCAAGAAAAAGGTGCCTCTATGGATCCAGCCCAAAAAGAACAAACACAAAAATTACGTGATGAATTAAAGACCGCTTTAGATAATAACGATATGGCCACATTAAAAGCCCGTATCAATGAACTCGAACAAGCCGCCGCATTTATGCAACAACAACAAGCTAATAACGCTGGCGCACAACCTAACGGTCAAGCGGAACAAGGCACCGCTGGTACAAACCCAGATGATGTCGTTGATGCTGACTTCACAAAGAAAAACTAATTATCAATTAAACAACAATTTCCAAGCATGGTAGGGGCTTAATGCCCCTCTATGCGTGAATAGAAAGGATTATCATGGCAGAGAAAAGAGATTTTTACGAGGTACTAGGTGTTTCTAAAAGCGCCTCTAAAGACGAAATTAAAAGCGCTTACCGTAAACTCGCAAAGAAATATCACCCCGATAACCATGAAACTGGTGATGCGGAGAAATTCAAAGAAGTACAAGAAGCTTATGACATCCTTTTCGATGATCAAAAAAGAAGTGCTTATGACCAATTTGGTCATGCGGCATTCGAACAAGGCGCTGGTGGCCCAGGAAGCAACCCATTTGAAGGTGGTTTCGGTGGCTTTGGCGCTGATGGCGTAGACTTAGGCGATATCTTCTCATCTTTCTTTGGTGGTGGTCGTCGTCAACAAAGAGCAAGTACTGGTCCAAGAAGAGGCAACGACGCTATTGTGCGTGTCAAAGTCGACTTCATGGATACCATCTTAGGTAGAGATATCGAAATCCCATTAACCGTTGATGAACAATGCGCGACCTGTCATGGTACAGGCGCTAAAAGCGCCAGTGATGTGAAGACATGTCCTAACTGTGGTGGTCATGGTTATGTCCGTGTACAAAGAAGAAGCCTCTTTGGTGTGATTGAACAACAAGAAACATGTACACGTTGTAATGGTTCAGGCAAAATCATTTCTAATCCATGTCCAAACTGTGGTGGTAAAGGCTACAACAGAGTTAAGAAGAACATTAAGGTTCACATTATCGCCGGTATTAATAACGGCCAACAAATCCGTGTCCAAGGCATGGGTGAAAGAGGCGCTAATGGTGGTCCAAACGGTGACCTCTTCGTAGAAGTGAACGTCAAGCCACATGAATTCTTCAAAAGAGATGGTAACGACATCCATTTAACAGTCCCAGTTGACTTCATTGATGCCATCTTAGGCACAAGCGTGGATGTTCCAACCGTGTATGGTGAAGCCACTCTCAATATTCCTGCGGGCACACAACCTGGACAAATCTTCAGAATGCGTGGCCAAGGCGTGAAAGATTTAAGAAGTGGTCGACCTGGTGATCAATACGTCCATCTCGATATCAAGATGCCAACTTCCTTGAATAGAAAGCAAAAAGAACTATTAACTCAATATCGTCAAGAAATGGGCAAAGATGACTCATTGTTGGCGAAGTTCAAAAAAATCTTCAAAAAATAAACCGGATTTATCCGGTTTTTTATTTCCTCAAAAAAATTTTGCAAGTTTTTTGGACAAATTTGGAAAAACGCCCCTATTTCATTAATAGGAGGTGTTAAATGTACTATATTCCACAATTAAGTAATTCAAGCTGTGGCATGGCATGTCTAAAAATGCTATTAGCCATAGTGCAAAAAGATGAAAGATATCTCTATCTGAGCGAGGAAGAGGAGCATGGGCAATACAACTATCAAGAGCTAACTTTGATTGCTCAGCGCTACGAGGTGACCTTATTTGCCGCAAGAATAGACGATAAAGACGATTTAAGACACTTTGATAAGTTTCCTGTGATTTTAACTGTCATCGGAGCAAATGAGTGTCCACACGCCGTTTTGGTCAGTCAAAGAAAAGGCAATACGGTCAAAGTTCATGATCCTGCAACAGGCATCAAGTGGCAAAAGATTGATTCGTTAATACCAAGTTGGGATGGCACCCTTTTAGCAGTGAACAGCTTTAATAAGCATCCATACCCCTATAACGTCATTGACTCTAAGGACCCAAAAGGTACCGTGGTTTCATCAATCTTTCAGACCCTTACCGCAATATTTATCGCTGTCGCTACATTCTTTATTAAACCTGATGGCAACATTGTTCTACCCCTGGTGTTTGCCGGACTGAGCCTAGTAAGTGAAATCTTATTAAGATTTACTTTGCTCAAAAGAATGCAGCGCTTCGATAAGTATCTAAGACGTTTCTTACCTTATGTACGCAGTCATGAATACTTCGAATTCTACAAGCGCGGGCAAGAATATAAAAAGTATTCTCTAAGTAGTGGCCTCAATCTTCTCTTCTCTTTGCTCATCGTTATTCTCATCATCACCATTTCGATTATCAACTCGCTTGATTATCTGATTTTGATCTTTGCTTCTTTGTTAGCTGCTTATCTCGATGTCTTCTTTTTCTCCCCTTATAACAGAAGCCTCGGAAAAGAGATCTATCATGAAGAGTGCGACCTCAGAACAATCAGTGATGTTGATGGTGTCGAAATGAAGGTTAAAACCATGGAGGTTAAAGCTTATCGCTATGCTTACATGGAATTTGCCAAGAAAGGAGTAGTGGCCCTTTTCCTATTAATCGCTAGTCTCGCTCTATGCGTCGCGGAAAAGTCCTTCTCCATCCCTAACATCATTTTCTATACCTGTCTTTCATTGCTGTTATATCAATCCTTAACACCGTTATTTGGCTATGATAACCGATTAGAGGAGAACTTACTTTGTAAAGCGAGAGTCAATAATATCGTTCATCAAGATGAAATTAATAGAAAACACGAATAATTAATGTTATGATTTCATCATGGAACTCGATTTTAACTCTTTCGACGAATCATTAAACGATTATCAAAGTGTCTATGAATCATTAGTGGTGAAGACTCTTAAGCATCTCGGCTTAGAGTTTGATCCATATATCAGTGTCACTTTCGTAGATAATGAATTTATTCATAAGATTAACAGAGAATATCGTAAAATTGATCGTCCAACCGATGTCATCTCTTTTGCCTTTATGGATGGAGATGAAAACAAAGATAAAATCTTTCACTCTAAACAAATGGTCGTCCTCGGTGAGATTTATATCTCATTCGATAAAGCCAGAGAACAAGCTGTTGCTTATGGCCATAGTCTAGATCGTGAACTCAGGTTCCTATTTGTTCATGGATTATTACATCTTCTTGGCTATGACCATATGACAGCAGAGGATGAAAAAATAATGTTTTCTTTACAAGAAGAAATCTTAGCGTGAGGTATCTTATGAAAGATGAAGAATTAATGCAACAAGCCGTAGAGGCAAGAAAGTTATCCTATAGCCCATATTCCAACTTCCAGGTTGGCGCTGCTTTACTTTGTAAAGATGGTAAAGTATTTGTCGGGGCTAATGTCGAAAACTCCTCATATCCTTTATGCATGTGCGCTGAAAGAAACGCTATCTACAATGCAATGATGAATGGCTATAAGAAAGCTGACTTCGTGGCTTTAGCCATCGCTGCGGATACAGATGCGCCTTGCTCACCATGTGGTGCATGTAGACAAGTGATTAGTGAATTATTCCCAAGAGATGGTGCAATTCTGTTGACCAACCTTAAAGGTGATAGTTATAAAACCAACATTGATGAACTCCTTCCATTCGCGTTCTCAGGAGATGATTTGAAATAATGAAATCCGGATTCGTTGCTATTTTAGGTAGACCAAACGTTGGTAAATCTACGCTTTTGAATGGTTTAATAAACCATCATGTTTCTATCGTTACCGATAAATCACAAACCACAAGAAACAATATCATCGGTATTTATAACGATGAAGATACACAAATCGTCTTTTTAGATACTCCAGGTATCCACAAACCAATGCAACAACTTGGTAAAGAGATGAATAATATGGCCTATAGCGCCGCTCATGATGTTGATGTGGCAATCTTAGTGGTGGATGCTTCTAAACCTTTCGGCACTGGTGATACATTCGTTATTGAACACTTGGACATCCATAATGTGCCATTAATTATCGTCTTCAATAAAATTGACTTAGCAAGATTAGATAAAACAGAATTACTCAAAAAGACTTATCGTGAATACTTTAAAGATGCGACATTCATTGACGCTGTCGCTAAAGAAGGCTTCAACATCGACGAAGTCATTAAGAAAGTTAGAGAATTACTCCCTGAAGGACCAGCTTACTATCCACCAGAGATGATTACTGATAAAGATGAAATCTTCCAAATCAAAGAAATCATCCGTGAAAAGGTCTTAAAGCAACTTAGAGAAGAAGTTCCACATTCTGTGGCTATTTATATGGATCACATTGAATGGGAAAAGAAACCAATGCAAATATTCGCCTCTATTATCGTTGAAAAAGAAAGCCAAAAAGGCATTGTCATCGGTAAGAATGGTAGTCGCATTAAAGAAATCGGCTCTAAAGCAAGAATGAGCATTGAAAGATTACTTAATCAGCATGTCTTCTTAGAACTCCAAGTGAAAGTGGATGAAGGCTGGAGAGACGCTCCTTCTTCTTTGAAGGAATACGGCTATAAGTACGAAAAATAATGAAAATAATTGTTCTTTCAATTACCCCTTATAAAGAAAAAGATGGGATAGTGAAAGCTATCTCAGAAAATGAATCTTTGACCTTTCTAGCTAGAGGTATCAAAGATCCTAAAAGTAAAAACGCAGCATTGAACAATGTTTTAACTGTCGCTGATATTGAACTAATGGACGGTAACTTTGCTCATCCTATCTTGAAGAGCTCAAAACCATTGTTCTCACCTTTAAAGGTGGATATGGACGCTAAATACTTAGCGAGCCTTATGACCATTGATGAGATGATGCTTAATCTCTTCCCTGATGATGAACAACACGTGATGTTCTCATTATTGGAGAAAGCAGTGGAAAACCTTAAGACCACAAATGATTGGCTTATAACTTTGTTACAGTTCATGGCTCATGCCGTGAGATTAGGCGGTTTCCAACTCGAAGTTAACCAATGTGTCATGTGCGGAAAGAAAAATAACATCGTCACTTTCTCATTTTGTGATGGTGGCTTCATTTGTGAAGACTGCTACCAACCAGAAATGGAAAGAGACTTAACTAAAGACCAGATGATTCTTCTTAGAAAAATCGTCAATTGTCCTGATTATCGCTTGAAAAGTAGTGATTATAAAAGTGAAGATCTCTTACTCTTATTTGACAAATTTAGACAATACATTGAAGAAGCTTTTGGCTATCACTTCAAGAACATGCGCTTGCTAATTGATAGCAAATAGCGGATAATAACACTCATAATAGGTTGACAACAATTCCTAAAAAATGTAGTCTTTTCCTCGTGCGAATTATCTAGAGGGGTATACATATTATGAGTAAATTTGAATTCGATAAACTATGTAACCATTTCATTGTCTCTGGTTTCTATTTTCAAGGTTCAGAGATTTATGGTGGTTTAAGCAACACTTGGGACTACGGCCCAATTGGTAGCGAAATTAAACAAAACATCCGTAAGATGTGGTGGAAGAAGTTCGTTCAAGAAAGCACCACAAACGTCGGTATTGATGCTGCGATTTTAATGAACCCAAAAGTTTGGGAAGCAACCGGTCACGTTTCAACATTCAATGATCCCCTCATTGACTGCAAACACTGCAAACAACGTTTCAGAGCGGACCAGCTCATTGAAAGTGAGTTCCCTGAGGCTGATGTCAACGGTATGACCAATGACCAAATGATGGAATTTATTAGAAATAATCACGTTAAATGTCCAAACTGTGGTAGTGAAAACTTCACCGACATCCGTCAATTTAACATGATGTTTAAAACACATGTTGGCGTCACTGAAGATAGCAAATCCGTTGTCTATTTAAGACCAGAAACCGCTCAAGGCATGTTCGTTAACTTCAAGAACGTCTTAAGAGCGACACGTCGTAAATTACCAATGGGTATTTGTAACGTTGGTCGTGCATTCAGAAATGAAATCACACCAGGACAAATGACCTTCCGTACACGTGAATTCGATCAAATGGAAATGGAATTCTTCTGCAAACCAGGTGATGACCTCAAGTGGTTTGACTATTGGAAACAATATTGTTTAGACTTCGTTGATTCCTTGGGAATCAAGAAAGAGAATCTCCGCTATAGAGATCACGAACCAGAAGAATTAGCCTTCTATAGTAAAGCCACAACTGATATTGAATATTTATTCCCATTCGGTTGGGGTGAAATCTGGGGTATCGCTGATAGAACTGACTATGACTTAAACCGTCATATCAAGTATAGTGGTGAAGCTCTTGATTACTTAGATCCAGAAACAAACGAAAAATATGTTCCATATTGTATTGAACCATCCGTTGGTTTAGACCGTTTAGTCTTAATGACCTTATGTGACGCTTATGATGAAGAACAAGTTGGTGACAACGATACTCGTATCGTTATGCATCTTTCTCCAGCTGTTGCGCCATTCAAAGCGGCCATCTTGCCATTAAGTAAAAAGCTTGAAGAAAAGGCTCGTGAAGTTGAACAAAACTTAGCCAAGTACTTCAACGTCATCTACGATGATACCGGTTCTATCGGTAAACGTTATAGAAGACAAGATGCGATTGGTACACCTTTCTGCATTACCATTGACTTCGATACCGAAAACGATGGTGCAGTCACTATTCGCGAACGTGATTCCATGCAACAAATCCGTTTACCAATCGACCAATTAAAGGCTTATTTGGAAGAAAAAGTCTTCTTCTAAACAAGTAGAAAAATAGTAGAAAATTAGTGAAAGTATAATTTATTATATGGCATTTGATGATAGTTTAGCAAAGGACGTCTTAAAGCACGCTGATATCGTAAAAGTGGTATCCGCTTATTTGCCTGTGATTAGAAAAGGCAAAGACTATCTCGCTAAATGCCCATTCCACGATGATACTAACCCATCCATGCACATCTCACCTGAACTTCAAATCTTCAAGTGTTTCGTGTGTGGTACAAGCGGCAACGCTATTGGCTTTGTGAGAAAATATGAGCATCTCTCTTTTAGAGAAGCTATGAAGAAAGTCGCCGAAATCTGTGATTATCACGATCCAAGATTAGACGATATCCGTGAAGTCAAAGTCATTGACCCAAGAAGAACACCACTTATAAAGTGTCTTCATGATTTAACTGTTTATTATCAATACGCTTTGAACTCACCAGAAGGAAAAGTGGGCTTAGACTATTTCAACGAACGTCATTTAGACGCTGACCTTAGAAGTAAGTTTATGTTAGGCTATGCCTTTAAAGATGGCAAAGCCACATGCCGCTTCTTAGAAGAAAAGGGCCATTCTTTAAAAACTATCGAAGATACTGGTGTCGCTAATAACATTAATGGCGTCTATGCCGACCGTAACCAAGGTCGTGTCATCTTCCCAATCTTCGATACAAACGGTGAAGTCGTGGGCTTCAGTGCTAGACGTATTGGCCCAGGTCCAGAAGCCAAATATGTGAACTCTCCTGAAACTTACTTATTTCATAAGTCCAACATTCTTTATAACTTCCATAACGCCAAAGAAAAAGCGCGTATCGCTGGTTATATCTATGTTTTAGAAGGTTTTATGGATGTGTTTGCCTTATATCGCATTGGTATGGAGTCATGCGTAGCGACTATGGGTACAGCCTTAACCGCCGAGCACATCAGACTCTTAAGATCATTAAATGTTGAGATAAGGCTTTGCCTTGATGGTGACCTTCCTGGTCAAAAAGCCACAATGGGCATCGCTAATGATTTAGCCAAAGCTGGCCTTAATGTGCGCATTGTTGATAACCAAAACAGCACTAAAGACCCAGATGAAATCCTTAACAGTGATGGTGCAATAGCGCTCAATGCTTATCTAAATAAGCTTGTCTCTAGAGTGGACTTCATCCTCAACTATTATATGAACACCAATCCACTTCAAACTACTGAACAAAAGACACAGTTGATTAATGAATTCATCCCTGTGTTATTAGCCATTCGTTCACAGCTTGAACTCGATACTTATATTAATAAACTCGCAAATATTACCGGTTTTGCGCCTGATGCCATCAGGAATATTCTTAAAACAGCCCGCAAGAAACCAGCGGAAAGTGACTTCAAGAAAGTCATTAATGAATATCACCCTGAGAAAAAGATACTTAGAAGGCTCGAATTTGCGGAGCGTGAACTTTTATACCAAATGCTCTCAAATCCGCAAGCAGTGGCCTTTTATGAGCAAAATATCGGTGGTTTCTATGATGAGACGTACCGCATCATCGCCAATTTCTTGATTGAGTACGCTCACGAACATGAGGACTTTGTGCCAGTAGACCTCATTTCATCCTTAGAAACCTGTGAGTTACCAGAAAAGGATCTCTTGATTAATCAGATATCCACTCTCTATCTAGAGAGAAACCATCCAGACAAGTGTGATGAGAGCTTGCTAGTTAACTTAGAGCAAGTTATCAACCAAGAAAAAGAGAAAATCTTTGAAAGTGACACACTTGAACAATCTCTTGAGGGCAAAGACCCGAAAGAAAAAGCGCGCATTCTCTCCGACTATAATCGTCGTAGATTGCGTAAGAAAAACATTTAATCTTTATTAAAAATAAAGCAATGAAAGGGGCATTGATTTATGGGTAGAAAAAAATTAGAAAAAAACGAAGCGGTCTTAGAAGATAAACCAAAAAAGAGAGGCCGCCCAAAAGTAAGTGAAGGAGCACCAAGTTCTCCTAAGCTCGAAAAGAAAAAGAAAGTTAAAAGCATCTATGATGAAGATGGCGAAATGCTCTCACTCGATGATATTAAGAACTCTCTTTTAAAGAAAGCTAAATCATCAGGCATTATCGACCAAAGCGATATCTATGATGCATTAAATCAATTTGATTTAGATGATGATACAATTGCAGATTTAATCAATTTCTTCAAAGAAAATGGTATCGAAGTTATCACTGATGAAGAAGAAGATGAAGACTTCGATGAAGATTTTGATGAAAGCAAGATGAATCTTGACGAAGAACCAGATGATGATTTCTTCGCCGAAGAAGACGGTGAAGAAGCCGAAGAAGACATCGACATCGATTATCTCGGTAGTGAAGTCAGAATCAACGACTCCGTTAAGATGTATCTTAAAGAAATCGGTAAATACGACCTTTTAAAAGCGGAAGATGAACCAATCTTAGCTAAGAAGATTTTAGAAGGTGATGAAGAAGCCAAACAAACATTAATCAATGCTAACTTGCGTTTAGTTGTTAACATCGCTAAACACTATGTTGGTAGAGGTATGTTATTCTTGGATTTAATCCAAGAAGGTAACCTCGGTTTAATGAAGGCTGTTGATAAATTCGATTACACTAAAGGCTATAAGTTCTCAACCTATGCCACATGGTGGATCCGTCAAGCCATCACACGTGCGATTGCTGACCAAGCAAGAACAATTCGTATTCCTGTTCACATGGTTGAAACCATCAATAAGATGACACGTATTCAAAGACAACTTATCCAAGACTATGGTCGTGAACCAACTGCGGAAGAAATATCAGAAGCAATGAACGGCGAATTAAGCGCGAAGAGAATTCGTGAAATCCAAAGAATCGCGATGGAACCAGTCTCCTTAGAAACACCAATCGGTGAAGAAGATGATTCCCACTTAGGTGACTTTATCGAAGATAAGGAAAGTGAATCACCAGTGGATTTCACCACCAGACAACTCTTAAAAGAAGAACTTTACTCCATCCTTAAAGACTTAAGCGATAGAGAAGAAAGAGTCATTAGACTCCGTTATGGCTTAGACGATAATAGACCAAGAACCCTTGAAGAAGTTGGCCGTGAATTTGGCGTTACTCGTGAAAGAATTCGTCAAATTGAAGCTAAGGCTATCAAGAAACTCAGACATCCAACTCGTTCCAAGAGATTAGGTGACTATAAGGAAAAACTTTAATGATTAGATTATCCAAACGTTTGAAAATCATTCATGATATGGTCCCAAACTCAGTGGTGGCCGATATCGGTAGTGATCATGGCAAACTCATGATTGCTTTAGTGCAATCTGGTAAGGTCTCTAAAGGCTTTGCGGTCGAAAACAAAGAAGGCCCATTTGAAAGATTACGCGCTAATTTGATTAGATATCATGTCAATGATAAAATCACACCTTTGTTCAGCGATGGCATCAAAGATATCACTCGTGATGTCGCTACAGTCGTTATTGCGGGCATGGGTGGTCAAACGATTGTGAAAATCCTTAAGGAACATCCTGAAAAGCTTATCTCCGTCCAAACAATTATCATCGATGCACATAGTGCGGTCCCATTAGCCAGAAAAGAAATAGTGCAAATGGGCTTTGCTATTGCGGATGAACAAATCGTCAAAGAAGATGATATTTTCTACGAAATCATCAAGTTCATTAAAGCGGAAACCGCTGTGATTGGTGATGAAGACTTAGAATTTGGACCAATCTTAAGACGTGAGAAAAGCGCAACTTTCAAAGAAAAGTATCAAAATCGTATCAGCGAGATTGATAACATAATCGCTAGTGGTAACTTACCACAAGCAAGGATTGATACCTTAAATGCTGAAAAGCATAAGTTGGAGAGATATTTATGAACACCAAGAAACTCCTTTTAAAACTTTCCAAACGCTTCCCTAAACGCTATGCGAAGTTTTATCATGACCATGTTGGTCTTATGACAGGTAAATTACCTGAAGAAGTTCATAATATCGTGCTCTGCTTAGACTTTGATTATCAAGTTCTTCCTTTAATAAAGGAAAACAAACCAGATTTAATCATTACTCATCATCCATTTATCTATGGCACTAAAGCTAAGGTTTTTAAATGGGATAAGCTAAAAGAACAACTCTGTAACGAGATTGACGCCTTTGGCGTACCAGTCTATAGCATGCACACAAACTTCGATTCTGGTAAGGATGGTATGAACGACGCTTTAGCGGAAGCTTTAGGCTTAGAGGATGTCTATCAACCAGCCGAGAAAGATTTCTGCATGCGTATTGGTGAACTCAAAGAGGCTATGCCTGTTAGAGAATTCGCTGAATTTGCTAAAGCAAAACTCAACGTTGATTACGCATTATTGATTGATGAAGGCAACGCATACATCAAGAAAGTTGGTATTGTTGGCGGCGGCGGTTCTCGTGACTGGTTCATCGCTAGAGACGAAGGCTGTGATATTTATATATCAGGTGATGCTCCTCACCATGTGAGACGCGCAATCGTGAATGAGCATTACAATTACCTCGATGTCCCACACGAAGTGGAACGCATTTTCATGCCACAAATGAAGAAAATACTTCTCGAAATTGACCCAACATTGAACATCTTAATGGTCGATCATGAAGAAATGCCTGAAGTAATAATGTAGTAAAAAACTAGTAAAACTATATCTGAGATATATAGGAGATATTTAAAATATGAAAGCAATCATTGAAATTAACAAATATGGCACAATTGAAGTCGAATTAGATAGAGATAATGCGCCTATCACCGTTGATAACTTTGTGAAGCTTGCGGATAAGGGTTTCTATAAAGGATTGATCTTTCACCGTGTTATTAAAGGCTTCATGATTCAAGGTGGCTGCCCAAAGGGCAACGGCACAGGCGGTCCAGGTTACTGTATTAAAGGCGAATTTGCCGCGAACGGCGTTAATAATCCAATCAGCCATAAAAGAGGTGTTATCTCTATGGCTAGAGCTATGGATCCAAACTCCGCTGGTAGCCAATTCTTCATTATGCATAAAGATGGCGAGTTCTTAGATGGCCAATACGCCGCATTTGGCTATGTTACCAAAGGTATTGAAGTCGTTGATGCTGTTGCATCAGTCAGAACAAGTCCAAACGATAGACCATTAGAGGCTGTCGTCATTAAAGATATTAGAATTGAGAAATAATTATGGCTAAGGATTTATTAATTGGTTCTCACGTCGGCATGAACGGCCCAGATTATTATCTAGGCAGCATTAAAGAAGCCATTAGTTATGGCGCCACAACATTTATGTTTTATACAGGCGCACCACAAAATACATTCCGTAAGCCTTTAAGCGACCTTAAGATTGAAGAAGGACGTGCTTTGCTCAAAGAGCAAGGCTTTGACGAAAGTAAAATCGTCGTTCATGCTCCTTATATCATGAATCCTGCGAATAAGAGCCGTCCTGATCTTTTAGAATTAACTCTTAATACATTAACAAGTGAACTTAGAAGAACACACGCCTTTGGCGCAAAGATTCTTGTTCTTCATCCAGGTAACCATTTAGGTCTTGGTTCTGAAGAAGCAATTAATAACTTAGTAGAAAACTTAGATACAGTTTTAGCCCAAGATGGCACTGATGTACGTATCGCCATAGAAACTATGGCGGGCAAAGGTTCTGAAATTGGTACCTGCTTTGAAGATGTTAAAAAGATTCTTGATAATTGTAAATATCCAGAACGTTTAGGCGTTTGTCTTGATACATGCCACGTACATGACGCTGGTTACGACGTTAACGAAGTTGACGACTTATTAGCCGAGTTTGATCGAATCATCGGTCTAAACCGCCTTTTAGTGGTTCATGTGAACGATTCTAAGAATATTAGAGGCGCCCACAAAGACCGTCATGAGAACTTAGGATATGGTGAAATTGGCTTTGAAGCCTTATGTAAACTCGCTAATCATCCATTATTAAGAGATATTCCAAAGATCTTAGAAACACCTTATATAAATGAAAACGCCCCCTATTCTGAAGAAATCAGAATGTTAAGGGACGAGAAATTCATTCCTGGCTGGAAAGATAAATATCTAGCGTAAACTATCTATTTCTTTAATTAAAGCGTCATAAGCTTCGTCTTCTGACACTTTTTTTATGACTTGGCCTTTCTTGAAGATGACATATTGGCCTTTGCCACCCGCAATACCGATATCCGCGCTCTTACCTTCGCCTGGTCCATTGACGATGCAACCCATGACTGCAACTGTAAGCTTGATGCTATTGTCTTCAAGATACTTAAAGACTTTCGCGCCTAATGGTTTGACATCAACTTGGGTTCTACCGCATGTTGGACAAGAAATAAATGTAGGATAATTTTCGTACAATCCACAGTCATGGAGTAAACGCTTCGCTGCGACGACTTCAGATTGAGCGTCGCCAGTGATGGAAATTCGAATCGTATCCCCCACTCCTTCTAAAAGAAGAGGCGCTAAACCAGCGGTACTTCTAATAACAGATAAGTCATATGGTCCAGCTTCTGTGATACCAATATGTAATGGATATGGGAATAACTCGCTAGCGAGTTCATAAGCATTGATTGTTTCTCTAATATTGCTGGCCTTTAAAGAAATCACGATGTCATGGAAATCATACTTCTCTAGAATTTGAACTTGTTTCTTTGCGGATAAGAGAAGCTTATGGGCTAACGGAATATCAGCGTCAGCGAATTCTTGACTGACTGATCCCGAGTTAGCGCCCACTCTAATAACAACGTGTTTTTTCTTGGCGAGTTCAACGATTTCTTTGATCTTAGCCTCATCAGAAATGTTTCCAGGATTAAGTCTAATCTTATCGACACCGTTTTTAATCGCTTGGATAGCGAAGTCACCATTGAAATGGATATCTGCGATTAATGGAATCTTGATTTGCTTTTTAATTTCTTTAATCGCTTGAGCGTCTTCTTCATCTAAGATTGAGACTCTCATCATGTCTGCGCCTAATTTCGCGCATTCGTTAATTTCTTTAACGACTTCTTCAACATGAGAAGTCTTATGTTTACACATTGATTGGATTAAAACTTTATTCTGACCACCAATGGTGATACGGCCAATCTTTGCTTGTCTAGTTTCTGTTCGTTTCATATGCCAGTATTATAACCTAGTTTATTAATAAAAAATATATTTGCATTATATTTTACCTGTGGTAAGATATTTAAGCGACTTTGAAGGAGAAAATCAAATGGCAAGCAAAGATGATAGAATCTCATTAACACTTAAATGCACAGAATGTGGCGAGGAAAATTACCTCACTTCTAAAAATAAAAAGAAACACGCTGATCGTTTAGAATTGAAGAAATATTGCCCACGTTGCAAAAAAGTTACTCTCCATCGTGAGAAAAAGAAATAATAGGCCTGTGCCTATTTTTTTGTGCCTATGATTAAAGTAGTTCCTTTTATATATGAAGGTGTGGATGAATTATACGCTAATACGTATCTTTTAATCGACTCCGATAATAACTGTGTCGTCATTGATCCCGCTAAAGAGTATCCAGGAATCGTTAATTATATTAAGAAAAACGAGTTAAACCTCAAAGCTGTTTTACTCACACACGGTCATGTCGACCATATGCGCGGCACTGATATCCTCGTGGATGAATTTAACGCTCCTTTATACATTGGTTTTGATGATGAAGATAAGCTCAGCGATACATACGCTAATGTGTCATATCTTTTAGGTGAAAATCTCGTCATTAAAAGCAAGGCAAATACCATCGCTGATAACGAAGTTCTTCATTTATTAAATGAAGATATTAAAGTCATTGCGGTGCCTTATCATACCGCTGGTTCGGTGTGCTTTTATCTTAAAGAAAGCGGCCTTCTTTTCACTGGCGATTTCATTATCATGCATAGTGTGGGCCGCAGCGATTTACCTAGCGCTAAACCTAAAGAATTAAATAACTCAATGGCAAAGATATTAGCCTTACCAAATGATACAAAACTCTATGGAGGACACGGTCCTTCATCTACCCTCGAGATAGAGCGGAGAGTAAATCCATTTGTCAAATAATGAATATTTGATATAATATTCAAGG
>CAMZGG010000003.1 GCA_947306345.1 uncultured Caryophanales bacterium | reverse complement strand
CGGGAATCGAACCCGCATAATCAGCTTGGAAGGCTGATGTTCTACCACTGAACTACACTTGCGTAGCGAGAATGATTATATATCATCCCCACTAAACATTTCAATAAACTATTGATTAATGAAAGCTAATAATTGGTTTTTGTTTTGATAGCCCATTCTGACATCAACACGTTGACCGTTTTTAAAGAGCATAAGTGTTGGGACAGCTTGAATACCATATTGGGCGGCTAAAGGACCAGCTTCATCGACATCGACTTTGACAATGAGGACGTCACTTTCTTCGCTTAATTCCTCTAAAACAGGGGAAAGCATCTTACATGGACCACACCATGTAGCAAAGAAGTCCACTAAGACAGTACCTTCTTTAATTAATTCATTAAATTCATCACGATTATTAACATGTTTTAACATAGTTACTACCTCCTATAATGACGACACTATTACGGCAATAGTGGCAATGATGGCCAGGTGTAATGGATAGTAGATATAGCATCCATACTGGAACCATTTTTTATTATATCCGCGCCTTCCGTTATAAAGCAAAATAAACGCTCCGCTAATAATTGAGTATAATTGCACAACATAAATCACACTCATATACATGTGTTGGCTCATGACGAAATAAATAACGTAATAGATAACAGTAATGACCGCTAAAACTAAAGCGGAAATAAGATTAAAAGCAATTTGTTCAGTGCGTGTACCTTTATATGATTCAGCATCGATACCAGAAATAGTGCTTTGTTTCTTAAAGAATAGACCAGTAAGAAGATGTGCTAAATAGAAGCCCACAATTAAGGCTATGCCGTACCATCCATATTGTGTGCGCAAGAAATATGGGAACCAAAGGACTTCACCAAAGCAGCCGCATTCATCAAACGACATCGCGATAAACGAGGCAACGCCATAGGCAAATGGTAATATTGCTAATAGTTTGATATACCATCTTTTGTTCATCAAGCAATAGACCGCTAGAGCACCTAAAAGTAGGTCAAGAAAAATCACACCTTCGTAACGTAATCCTAAATGCATTTGTTGGAAGATTGGAATGACTTCTGAACCGATAATAATAATCGATATAGCGCTAGCCATAATGCCAAGTCTTAAGGCATATTTCTTAAAGTTTTTAGTGTGTAAAACACCTTCTGCAATCATTAAACAGAAAAGTGGCAAAGCTAATCGACCAATATAACGGCAAGGTACCACGTCAAACATCACACCGATGTGATCAATTGTCATAGTAATAATGGCGATAATCTTTAGCCAAAAACCACTCAAGAATAAAGGAAATCTACGATTATTATCCATTAGATTGTACCATTACCATCATTAAGGCAATCAAATTATAAGACACGTGAGCGGTAATAGAACAGGCAGGACCGCGATGTTCATACGCTAGTGTTAGTAAAAAACCTGAGAGTAAATAACTTGGGAAAGACCAGAGCTCTTCAACCATGTTAGCGGCATCAAATGTAAAGTGAATCATTGCAAAGAAGAACATGGTTAAAGCAAACGCTAAATATTTATTAATTCTTCTTAAAAATGAATATAGGCCAACACGATATGTTAACTCTTCACAAATAGGTCCAATAATGCCCATGATAAAAATGCCAACTAGAGGATAATTTGTCGCTATCAATTCTACGTTAGTTTGATTAACATTATCCGCTGGTGTATGAGCAATTGAAATAAGAGCGTTAAGTAAAGCGCCTGCTGCTAGAACAGTGATGGCATAAGCAAGACCATAAATATAGTCGATACCATTAGTGAACTTACCAAAGAACAACTTTCTTCTAGAGAATAGTGGAACTGCCATCAAACAAACAAACATCAAAAGATATGTGCAAGTCATTAAGAGGGTGGATTTGTAGATATTATCAGCATCCATTACTCTGATAAAAGAAGCAAAAAATAATTCCGCTAAATACATTCCGGCGTAGGCAAAACCAATGATGAACATCGCTACTTGGCAAATAGGGTGTAAAAAAACAACCCTTTTTGGCACTCTATTTAGCTTGAATAATTCATTACTATTATTGCACTCTGGACACTTTTCTAGTGTCGGATCATGATAAGCCTCACAATTAGGGCATTTAATATCTTTAAATAACATTTACTTTCAATCCTAATGAAAAAATTATACACTAAAGACAGATGTAATTATAGCAATAACTTACAAAGTTATCGAAGGTATTATAAATCATGCAATTTGACATTAACCAAATCACAGCTTACTTCAACATCGCTCTTGTGGTGATTTTCATCATCTTTATCGGTGGCACTATCGGTGCGGCGTTCAGAGGATTAAAACGCGGTGTATGGAAATCCACTCATAACATGGTTTTCATGCTATCCCTTATCATCATTGCCTTCGTCACTTTAGATCCATTTTGTAAGTTCGTTGAAAACTTTGATTTATCACAGTTCATTTATGGTTCCTTATACATCAAACAATTTGATGATGGTATTGAAACCATGGTCTATTATGTCCCAGTGACATCCGTTAAAGAAACCGCTACGGAATTTGTTAAAGGCTTATATACCGTATTCGGTGTTTCTGCTGAACCATCTAGTTTAACTAATTTAGCGTTTGCAATCGCAGAATCTGCTATCAAGATTGTCTTGTTTATCGTAGATATCATCTTAATTCTCATCTTTGGTAACCTTTTCTCATTCATTACTTGGTTTGCCATTGGTCAACATCTCATTCCAAAGTTTGTAAGAAAAACAGTAAAAGTCAGATGGCTAGGGGCGATAGAAACCGCTGTGACATTCGTTGTTACTACAGCGTTATTCTTCATGCCTTTAACATCGTTAGTAAATACACTTAACCAATCCTATCAAAAGAACAAACCAAATTCAGATAATGAAACAGTCATGAATGTTGGTAACTTCGTTGATGCATATAATAACTCATTATTTGCTAAGATTTTATTCAACTGGACTGCGGATGAAAACGGCATGACATTTGATACCAAATTATTCTCGACATTCACAACTGGTATCAGCGGTGATGTTTCAGTCAGCTTATTGAGCGAATTATCTAACGCCGCTAATTTATTAATTATCGGTGCTTCAGGTATCACTAAAGATGAAAACGGCCAATTTGCGTATGACGCTACACAGTTATTAACCAAGGAAATCATTGATTCAACTTTCTCCGTTTTAACTAAATCTAACTTATTAACAAGCATTGTCCCATTGGCCGCGGATATTGCTTTAAATAGTGAAATGCTTGAGGGCTACATTCCAACACGTCTTTTAGACTTAAGTGATGTTGAATGGAAGAACGAGCTTCAAAACGTTCAAGACATGATTGACTGTTTATTCGACAGTGGTGTGATGGATTCTCTCGTGGTTACTAACGATGCTGGTCGTAAAGAATTCCGTTCATTTAAAGACCAAGATACTGTCGATTTCATTGAGGAAATCATTTATAAACCGAACTTTGATGAAGTACTCAATGTCTTTAGAACACTTGATAACTCCAAACTCTTATCCCGTGTTGTTCCAGCTTTAGTCAGTTACTTACAATCTTCAGATACAACGGGCCAAGTTGAAAAATACTTACCAGTCTCTTGGGATGAAATCTGTGAATTCAAATGGGGCTATGAATTATATGTCTTGTTTGATTTCTTACATAAAACCGCCACAATCGACCGTGACTTCTTAAAAGCGGTCCTCATTAAAGCGGGAACCTATACACCTAAGGAAGGTGAAACCATTAAGAAACTTGAAGAAGTAATTTCATTACACGCTGATGACTTTACCGAATTAATTGTTGGTAAGATGAATGCTTCTGGTGATTTAGTGGATGTTGATAGTTCTGGTCGTACTAAAGTATTTAATAACGGTCAACGTATTGAAGGTAGAAACTACTGCTTATTCGATATGATGCTCTTTGAAAAAGCCTTACCACGTATCACAGATATGCTCTTTGATTTGGATTTATTCAAAGACTTTGTCGCTAACCTAACTGATGATGATATGCTATCTTACCATCAAGCCGTGGCTAAACTTAGCCAAGGTAAGATTCTTGTTAACTATAAGAAAGAATTCCACGCTGTCTTAAGCGTTGTCGCTGAATTAGGTAAAGATACTGAATTATTAGAAGCCTTTTCTAGTCCAAACGGCTTTAATTCCTTAATGGAAGATCCAAATAACTTCTTCTCTATTAAGCAAGTTCATATTAATCACTTAAAGTCCGCGATTAGTAAGATGAATGCTTCTGACTTAATCTATTCTGCAATCGTTCCAATCATTAAGGTCTTTATCGCGGATGCTAGTGTTGCTAACACCATGAATGATTTAGGTTTAAGTAGCCAAGTCATCGTTTCCGCTATTAACCATGACGCTAAAAAACCAGCCAACCAACGTTCATTCTTTACTGACTTTGGTTCATTACTTAACTGCTGGGAAGATTTGGCAAACATTTATTCACTCAGTGGTTCTCTTGATGGTGCTAACTTAATGGATAAGTTCAAAGATGATTCCCTCGTGGATTCTTTAGTCCATATCTTAACGCTCATCTTTGAAAACCCACTTATCAATCCAGATCCACAACCAGGTGACTGGTATGAAAAGAATGAGAATCTCTATGGTTTATTAGGCTTTGTCTTTAACTTTACTTCTAGTATGGGCTTGACCGTTACTAGAGAAAGAATGCGTGAAGTCGGTGACCATAATGGTTGGACTGGTGAAAATGGTGAATTCCAAGCCATTGCTAATATCATTAAATACATTGCTAACCACGATGTTATGAAAGCCGCTGATATGTTCTCAGATGGCTTAACCAGAACATCTTTATATAACTTAAAAGACGAAGGTGAAGGTAAAGTTGGTTTGCCAAAACTCTTCGAACTCGTTGATAAATCCTATATCTTTAAGACCTCATTAGGACCATTCTTAGATGATATGTTTGGTGATGTCTTAAGTGGTTTCTTAATTGACCAAGGCACTAACGTCTCCTTCAGTAACATCCTTAACTGGACTGAAGAAGGTCAAGCCATTGCTAACTTATTAACATCTCTCATTAATTTAGTTCCTGAAAACGATAGCGAAGCCAAGAACTTCCTAACGAACTTTGATATGTCCAAGCTTCACGATATCGTTGAACTTAACGATATGCTCCATCAATTATCACATAGTGGTATCTTCACTTACATTGATGAATATGGTCAAACCCATTATCAATTTGGTGCCTGGTTCTATCAAAAGATTAGTGACGCCATGGTGAAGTTCAACGTTAACTCTAACGAATATGACTTATTAGCGGATCCAAAACCAGGTGAAAATGCTTCTTGGGACTGGAAAGAAAGCTGGGGTATTAAACCAGGCAACGCAAACTCTGACCAATACTTCGAAGAATACACCGCTAAATACAATCCAGATGGTACAGAAGTCGATACCCATATGATGGCCTATCGTGACTTCGTCTATTTAGGTGGCAAAGCCAACACTGATGAATCATTACCAACTGATTGGTGTGATTATACAAACTTCACAGTGAAACAAGCTGCCTTCTTAGCCGCTCATGAAACTGACCTCAATACAACTTATAAAGCTAACGAATGGGAAGCCTACTTCGCTAGTGATGATTTCATCGCCGCATATAATGATGTTTTTGAAGTTGATGAAATCTCTCGTGTTTGTAAGTTCATGACATACGCTTTACGCGTTATGGAAAAGAGAACCACAGGTCCAGATGCTGGTACACAAATCCCACTTAACCAATTACCAATTAATGTTCTTGATGGTTTACTTACATCCATTAACGAAACAAGCTGCTTGCGTATCTGCTTATATAACTTCTATCGTGTCGCTGATGATAACCTGTTATCAGGTTATAGTGCCTTTAACACTTCTTCTTCCTATAACATCTACATCGTTGATGCTGAATATCCAGTGATGGACTTCGCTCATGGTCGACCAGCTAGACAGGCTGAACTCGATAAGTTAATGAGCTTCTACGAAGTCATTGATGAAGCCAAGAGTAATGGTGTTATCAATGGTAGTGACTTTGATTACTCCAAGATGAACCAAGGTGAATTCTTAAATAAGATGAAGACCGCAATTATTAACTTCAATAGTTCCTATGTTTTCCATCGTTCTGGTTCAGGCAAAGTCAACAGCATGACCACCTTCCAAGGTTTATTCAACTCCATGCTCTCACAAAGTAGTGTGAAGGATGTCATCTATTTAGGCGATAAGTCACCTAAAGACGCGAATGCCACTAACTACACAACCAAAGAAGGTAAGATTGAATATCTCGTCACATCAACCTTCTTAACCGATAAACAAATCAGCGATGGCTCATATAACTTTACTGATGAAAGAAATAAGCAAGTTAATGAAATTAACAATCTTATGGACTGCGTTGATTCCTTATATTCTTTAAAGGATAAAGATGGCAACGCCACAACCGCGATTGAACAAGCGGATATGAATAAGAGTGAAAATATCGATGTCATTGAAACATTATTCAATAACCTCAATAATTCCAACTTGTTATATGACTGCTTACCAAACGCTATTTATAACATCTTTATTGAAAATAACCAATTAAGTATCACAAGTGGTGGACAAACCGTTGAATTCAATCGTGTTGACCCATTCTATCATTATTATTACAACAACAATGTTCAAAGAACATCTGTCGACTATAACGCGAAGTATTTGAATAGCGATATCTCCGCGATTATTTCCTTATTAACTGATTATCAAGAATTCAATACTCAACGTGATGGTAAGGAAATGTCAGATCCTGCAACATTAAAGGCCTTAACCGGTACTGGTGGTGCTTTAAAGAGCATCCTTGTTGATATGCATGATTCTAACTTATTCCATACTCCTGCTAGAAACTATAGTGGTGTTTATTACACCAATAAATATGAAACAGGTCATACCTTATTCGAAGAATTAATTAGTAAGATTTGTACATTCGTGAAGTTAGATGACTTTGCTTATGATTCAACTTATGAACTCGATGTTACTACCTATGGTAGCGCCGCTAATAAGTTAGAAACACGCATCAAAGAAATCACTAGAGCGGATGATACTGGTGTTTCTACTAACGTCTATCACACCGCACAAGGTACAGCCTGGTATCAAGAAATTGATTCCATTATGAATCTTGCTAATACCGCCGCTGATATGGGCAGTGGTTCATCTCTAGATGTCTCATCATTCGAATTAGATAAACTCTCACCAACCCAAATCAAGAATATGTTAACCGCGGTGAATAGTTCTGATATTCTCGCTGATGCTTTACCAAAATTCATCAAAGATGGTTTCACTTCTATTAACTTAGGTACCTTAACTTCTTATAGCGATGTTAACTATGCTTACTACCGCTTAGGTCAAGTCGTCTATGGTGGTGCTAACGCTACTTCTCCAGAAGGTAGTGAAATCGATAACATCTATCAAGTGATGAGTGTTCTTTATAACGAAGGTACACAAACATATAACACAAGTGTTAACAATATGACTGACTTCGCTAAAGGCGCAGAAGGTGAAGCGCGCTTAACTGGCTTATTGAAGTTCGTCTATCAATCACATATCTTCAACACCTCACAAGTGGGTACTTACAAGCAATATAACGTCATCGACGGTCATAACGTTTCCGCTCAAGGTATTATGCTTTATAACTCCTTAGGTAATGATTTATCCGCCTATATCGCTAGAGACGCTGATAAGTTAACTCCTGCTAAGACGGCTTTAGATAAGATTTCTACCTTATCCACAATCGTCCATATGGAAAACTACTTCCAAGATGAAGTCGATATTACATATCAAATTGAAGCCAAAGGCTTAAAGAACCTCGTTGATTTAACGGATGGCCAAATCGATGCCTCAACATTTAACGATAATAACGTTAATACAATCAAAGCTAAAAAAGCCTTAATCTTAGGTATCGTTGAAAGTGCGTATAACGCTAATGGTGCAGCTGACCCAGCAGAATATAAACGCTCCGCGATTGTCAGTGAATTTATCTCTGGCTTATTCAATAACATCTTAGAAAACCAATACACCAAACTCGAAAGTAAACCAACATATCAATATGTCGTCTTCAGCTTTGGTAACGATGATGCTTCTACCTTAGACATCACCGACTACGCTGAACTCAATAAGATTGAAAGAGATGGTTTAGAAGGTATGCTTGATGCCACTGATTACATCAGTTCTACATCTACTCCAAGTTCATTACAAGCTAACCGCGAACAAATCAAAGCGAAGTTTGCAATGATGGGTCAAGAACCAAGCAAGAACGCCCATATGGCTCAAGCCTTATATCTCACCGAAGCGCATCAATACTTATTAGCGCTCCGTAATCCTTTGGTTACTAACGGTGGTGAAATGTTTGTTCCAGTTAATGAAACAAGCAAAGATCCAGCCGTTGATAATAACATCTATAGCAATACTTTCTCGTTCAAAGAATACGGTGAAAGAATTGATAACTTCCTTAATGGAGCAACTATTCTCATCTAATATGGCAAGCACAATTAAGGAACAACATGTTAACCAAATCGAAGTGATGAAAAGCAAGTTTATTGCTTACTTCCTTCCCTTAAATAACGAAGAGGACTTTAAACCAATATTAGCCGCTCTTCGTAAAGAACACAAAAAGGCGCGTCATATCGTCTATGCGTATCGCGTCGGTATGAAAAGTAAATCTTGTGATGATGGAGAACCTAAAGGTACTGCTGGTCATCCATTATTAGACTTACTTTACAAAAAAGACATTAATAATGTCGCCTTATTAGTGGTCAGGTATTTCGGTGGCACACTTCTTGGTGCTTCTAGACTACTTAGAACCTACTTACAAGCGGGTGTTGATGTCATCAATAGTAGCGAGTTAATCGCTTTAGAAAGGTAACAGCATTATGGCAAATTGTGATGGTAACTGCGAACACTGCGGTGTTGAAGGCTGTGGTGAACGTATCGTTAAAAGCAAACCAAACGAATTTACAAACATCAAAAGAATCATTGGTGTTTTATCAGGCAAAGGTGGAGTCGGTAAATCTTTTGTGACTTCCACAATTGCAGCTTATTTAAATAGAAGTGGACTTAAGGTCGGTATTTTAGATGCCGATGTTACTGGTCCTAGTATTCCTAAAGCCTTTGGCGTGAAGGAAAAAGCATATGGCGAAAATGGATTAATCTATCCATGCAAAACCGCCGGTGGTATTGAAGTAATGAGTGCCAATCTTCTTTTGGAAGATGAAAGCGACCCAATCATCTGGAGAGGTCCATTATTAGGCAACCTTGTTAAACAATTCTTTGAACAAGTGATGTGGGGCGAATTAGACGTCTTACTTATCGATATGCCTCCAGGCACAGGTGATGTGGCTTTAACCACTTTCCAAAGCTTACCAATCGATGATTTAATCATCGTTACTTCTCCACAAGACTTAGTTTCTTTAATCGTCTCTAAAGCCATCAAGATGGCGGATATGATGAAGATTCATGTTCTTGGTGTTGTGGAGAATATGTCTTATCTAGTTTGTCCAAAATGCGCAGAAAAGATTCCAGTCTTTGGTGAATCTCATTTAGATGATTTCGCAAAGCAAATGAACTTCAAGATTTTAGGCAAACTACCACTCAATAGTGATAACACCGCTTTAATGGATAAGGGTGAAATTGAAAAGATTTCTCTTCCTGAAATTAAAGGCGTTATCGAAGCAATTAAAGGAGAATAATTATGTTGGAATTAGATACACGTCGTAAAAAAGTCTTTGACCAAATGAAAGACAATAGTCTTGCTATCTTCTTTTCTGGCGTCAGTAAAATCGCTAGTGAAGATGAAGCATTACCATTTGTTTGTAATAAAAACTTCTATTATCTTACAGGTATTAAACAAGAACATAGTGCGCTTATGCTCATCAAAACATTAGGCGAAAGAAAAGCCTATTTGTTTGTTGATCCATATAGTGAACTTAAAGAAAAGTGGACTGGTAAACGTTTAACTCCAGAAGCCGCAAGCTTAATAAGTGGTCTTAAAAACGTTTATACATCCGATAACTTAGAAACAATGCTTTCTTTAGCTATTAATAAAGCTCAATACGGCGAAATAGATTGTATCTATTTAGATTTAACTTCACCTGAACAAAAGATTAAAGATGGCATGTTTATGAACGATTTAAGTGTCAAGTTGCAACTTGATTATCAAAAAGATATCGTTGATAGCTATCCAATCTTAAGAGATTTAAGAATGATTAAATCTTCTGAAGAAATTGAAAGCATGGTTAAAGCCATTGAAAAAACAAATAACGGCATTGCTTACGCTATTAGTAAATTAAAAGTCGGCATGAAAGAACATGAACTCGCTGACTATTTTGAATTATATGGTCGTTTACATGATCGTAGTGGTCTTGCTTTCGACACAATTATTGCCTCAGGTAAGAACGCTACCTGCTTACATTACCCATCCCAAAATGACACAGTTAAAGAAAACGATTTAATCCTCTTTGACTTAGGTTATGAACATAACGGCTATAGTGCGGATATTTCCCGTACCTTCCCAGTAAACGGTAAGTTTACCGGTGTTCAAGCTAAGATTTATGAAGCAGTACTTAACTGCAATAAAGCAGTTATTCAAATGATTAAACCAGGATTAACCATTAAAGACTTACAAGAATTCGCGACTGAATATTTAAGAAAACAATGCATCAATTCTGGTCTTATGGATATGAATGATGATATCCGTAATTACTATTACCACAATGTCTCTCACCATCTTGGTTTAGATACGCATGACATCTCCTTAAGAGAAAAACCATTAGAAAATGGTAATGTCATTACAGTTGAACCAGGCTTATACTTCGCTAAATATGGCGTGGGTGTGCGTATTGAAGACGATGTTTTAGTCAGTGAAGGCGGTTCTATCGTCTTAAGTAAGAACATCGTTAAAGAGATGGATGAAGTCGAAAGACTCATGGCCACAAGAGGTTAAAAAGATGAAGTACATTTTAGCGATTGATCAAGGCACCACAAGTTCACGTGCAATTCTCTTTGATAACACTGGTAAACCAATTCAAATTGCCCAAAGAGAAGTGGCTTGTTTGTTCCCACATTCTGGCTGGGTTGAAGCGGATGCATTAGCCATCTGGGTTTCAGTCATGGATGTTATTAACGAAGTCTTGATTAAGGCTAATTTAACCATAGATGATATCGCTACAATTGGTTTGACAAACCAAAGAGAAACAACTGTCGTTTGGTCTAAAGCTACAGGTATGCCTGTTTATAACGCAATCGTTTGGCAGTCCCGTCAATCCGCGGATATCTGTGATTCTCTAGATAAAGAAAAAGAAACCATTCATCAAAAGACTGGTTTAATTATCAATCCATACTTCTCCGCTTCTAAAGTGCGTTTCATTTTAGACCATATTGAAAACGGTCAAGAAAGAGCGGAATCTGGTGAACTATTATTTGGCACAATTGATTCCTGGATTATCTATAAATTAACAAGTGGAAGAGTGCACGCAACTGACGTGACCAATGCTTCTCGTACCTTACTTTTCAATATCAATGATATGAAATGGGATGACGAACTCTGCAAAATGTTTAACATCCCAATGTCTATGCTACCAGAAGTTAAGCCAAGTGCTTATGATTATGGACAAGCCACATTCTTAAAGAGCGATGTTCATATCACTGGTGTGTTAGGCGATCAACAAGCAGCCTTGTTTGGTCAAACATGCTTTGAAAGTGGTGAAAGTAAGAATACATACGGCACAGGTTGCTTCTTACTTGTTAATACTGGTGATAAGCCAGTCTTCTCTAATAAAGGCTTATTAACCACAGTCGCTTGGCAAATCGGTGATAAAGTTACTTATGCTTTAGAAGGTTCCGTCTTTATCGGTGGAGCGATTGTCCAATGGATTAGAGATGAAATGCAGTTAATTGAAAACGCTGCGGATAGTGAAAAGATTGCCCAAATGAGCCATCGTTCTCGTGTTTATATTGTTCCCGCTTTTACAGGCTTAGGAACTCCATACTGGGATGATGACGCTAGAGGGGCAGTATTTGGCTTAACAAGAGGCACTAATAAGAGCCAATTTGTCAGAGCCTGCTTAGAAGCTATCGCTTATCAATGTAAAGATGTCATGGAAGTCATGCAAAAAGACGCCAATCAAAACATCACTGTCTTAAAGGTTGATGGTGGTGCCACTAAGAACAAATATCTCATGCAGTTCCAAAGTGACATCTTACATACCACAATCAAGCTTCCTAAGTGCTTAGAAACCACAGCTTTAGGTGCTGCCTATATGGCGGGCCTAGAGTGCGGATACTATCCAAACTTAGAAAGCATTAAAAAGATTCATGAATACCAAGCCATTTATGAACCTCAAATGAGTAAAAAAGAAATCAGAGAATTATACAAAGGCTGGAAGACGGCAATTAAAGCCACAAGAATGTTTAAATAAGGAATAAAAATGGAAATTAAGAATATCTGGACAAAGGAACAAGTAAGTCGATATTTAAAAGGTATTCAGGTCAATGTTGAATTAGATCCTGATTACATTTTTGATGTCTACGAAATGGCCAACGAATTCATCGGAATAGTGGACCAAGAAAATGCACAAATAGAGGTTAAAGAGATTAACCAATTTGAACTCCTTCTTTATTGTGTTGGAGAATACTATTATTCAGTTTCTCACCTTAACGAAGCGGAACTCGCAAGATTTAAAGCTAACGAAGAATATCCTTCCTCTATGGCGAGTGTTGCTGCTGATAAATATTTGTCCTTATCCATTTTTAATCACGTCGAAAAGAAACTCGGCAATAGATTCGTTCCTCCAGCATCTTCTTTAAATATTTATTTAAATTTCATGCTTAATATCGTGAAGGGCTATAAGAAGAATGACCCACAATCATCTCTTATCAGTGACCTTCTCATGAAATCATTAACTATCTCTCGTTGTATCTTAGAAAACTTACTTAATGGTTATGAAACAGAAGCCTTCTCTTCTTGGAGAACTCTTCACGAATGTGAATGCACTCTTATCTTGCTAGATAAGTATGGAGCGCCTCTTATCAATAAATACTTAAGACATATGAATTTCGGTTTAGCGTTCAATGACACTATCCCAGATAAAGAACAACAAGACAAAATCTTCTACGAAATGAAAGAAGAGATGCGTGAATATGGTCTTAAGAGTAAAGACATCCGTAAATACATTGAATATGGTTGGTTGTATCTCATCGCTGATAAAGATGATCCTAACTTCAAACTCAATTTCCGCGATGGTTTAGAAAAGCTCGCGGGTTTAGAGATGTACGCTAAGAGATATGAAATATCTAGTGAAATCATCCATAGTACGCCATTACTCATCTACTCAAACAAAGAATATTTCTATTACATGACTTTATTAAGTCTTTATGAAAGCTTCTTTAGATTAGAAAGAGTCTTCGTTTCTCTCTTCTCTAAACGTGTGAGTGAAGTGCAGATGAAACAATATGAAGAAATGCGTAAAGTCTATTATTCGCAGTTAGTCATTATTCATAAAAGAGAAATGGAAACATTTAAAAGATTCCAAACAAACAGAAACAAGAAAGCTCAGTGAATGGTGAGCTTTTTTGATACTTACATATCTTTATGGTATTTTAAAAATATGAACGTTGATAAACAGACAAACAAAAATGTTTCATCTTTAATTAACGTACCAGAAACAATAATGCAAAATTTTGTCTCGGATGTTTTTGGCAACCCTACTGGTTGGTTACTTGATATAATAATGGAGTATTTTTATGAGTAAATTTATTAAAAAAGGTTATTTCGATATCATTTTTTCTTGGTTTATAACAGTTTCTACAGCGCTACTAATTGTAGGTCAAATCGTTTTTTTAACAATAGGTCTTACAATCGGCATAGCTGATTGGGGTGTTGAAGGCGCTCTAGCTATTGGCTTTGGTGCTTTTGGATTGGCTATTGCGATGGCTCTCATTTTGACTCTTTTTGACGCTTGGCGATATTGGGCGTTTGATGAAGATGGCGTTACAAATGGAAACTTATTTCACAAAAGAAAACTTTTATTCGCAGAAACCGAGTCTATTGAAACTAAAACTATTGTTATCGGAACCAAACCCTTCACGGTTGCTCAAGAGAATATCTGTTTTTCTTCAGGAAAAAAGACTGTCACCATACCAACTTATTGTCTTTCACAGGAAGAACTAGAATGGCTGAAGTCCAAAAATTCATCAATGTCTAAGCAGCATTGAAAATACAATTAAAAAAGCTCCTGATCAGGAGCTTTTAAATTACATGTAATTTAGATTAGTCGTCTTGATAGCAAGAACCACCGATGAATTCACGGATAATGGAATTGCATGGCACCCATTGATCACTTAAGTCATCGAAGAACTTTAACATACGGATTAATCTTTCAGCGACTGGGAAGTATTCACTTTCAGTGTCGATTTCTTCAAGTAGTGGCATAGCGTATTTCTTCATGACACTAAGTTCATAACTGGAGAATGAATTGAAGACATAGTTAGCGCCTTCTTGAGAAGGATAAATCCATCTGAATTCACCTTTTCTCACACTTGGCCACATTTCTAAAGTAGAAATAGCGGAAGCGTTTCTGAATTGGTGGTCACGCACAATTCTTCTAAGAAGTCTTAAATCGGTTAAGCTCATTGGGTTATGGTTATCGATATTGACTTGAGATTGTGGGGCAATAAAGATTTTGAACTTTTGGTGAGCAGGAATTGAGGCTGTTAATCTTTCGTTTAAGGCATGAATGCCTTCGATGATAATTGGTTGATCTTGTGGAACGATGAGTTTTCTGCCAACTTCCGCACGACGACCAGCTTTGAAGTCATATTTTGGACACTCAACTTCTAAACCAGCGACTAAGTCCGCTAAGTTTTGGTTAAATAATTCGATATCTAACGCATCAGCGCTTTCTAAATCTGGCTTACCATCTTCATCAAGAGGAGCTTCACCTCTTGGCAAGTAGTAGTCGTCCATAGAAATACGGATTGGTTTAATACCTCTAGATAATAATTCAATTCTTAATCTATTAGCGAATGTGGTCTTACCAGAAGAAGAAGGACCAGCGATACAAATCAAACGAATGGATTCTTTTTCGTCTTCAATCATTTGACCTAATTCACATAATTGACGATTGTGTCTTTGTTCACAAAGTGTGATAAATTCGACATCGCCATCTTGTTCGATTCTTTCGTTAATACCGACGATAGTGTTACAACCTGTCGCTAAGGCCCATTGGTGCGCTCTCTTTAAGGTCTTACCGAATGTTGGAGCGTCTTCAAATGGTGGGATTTCGCCATTAAAGTCAGGACGAGGATATTGAATGATAATACCTGGGTGATAATACTTGATAACCCATCTATTGATATAACCAGTGGAAGGAACCATACGGTTATACATATAGTTGCGGTAATTACCACATGTGTAAATGTGCGCTGTCTTTTCTGGACGATATTTTAAAATATCGACTTTGTCTTGATAACCATCTTCCGCGAAGATTCTAGCAGCTTCTTCTTTAGAAACAATTTTTCTTTCTAATGGTAAATCAAGAGAGACTAATCTATTCATTTCGGCGACTAATTCTTTGATCATAATACCAGAAGCACTGGTGCCTGGATTTAAGATTTGTAAGAAGATAGAACGGGAAACATTATAGGCAAATCTGATTTCATAATGAGGATGGATATTGTGCATAGCCATGGCCACTAAGAAACGAAGAGATGATTCATAAATTGGTTTAGCATCTCTGTCTTTGCAGGTTAACGGGATAATCTCGGAATCCTTATCAATTGTGTATGTGAGTTCACGGACACGGCCGTTAACATAAGCACAAATAATGTCTCTGTCTTTGCCCACGACATCTAATACAGTAATTGGGGCATCATAAATTTTTTCTGTGTTATTAAAAACCACTTTAATTGGCATTGTATTGTTCCTCCTAAGAGTCAAGTCTTACATTCTAAACAAATGTCTAGACAATTTCAAGCAAATTAATTATAACGTTATTTCACTTGTAAAAGAATGAGTTTTTTCGATTTTTATATTTTTTAAATATATTATGTGATATAGTGATTATCGCTAGAAAGGATTATATATGCAAAGATTACTCGTTGTCGTTGATTATCAGAATGACTTTGTTGATGGTGCCTTAGGTTTTAAAGGCGCAGAGAAGATTGCACCTCGTATCGTGGAACTCATTAAAGAATTCCGCGCCAATAAGGACACAGTTGTATTCACATATGACACACATGACGAAGACTACATGAAAACCACCGAAGGTCAATACTTACCTGCTCCTCACTGTTTAAAGGGCTCTAAAGGCTGGGAATTACATCCATCCATTAAAGACCTCGTAGAGGACTCCGAAGTGTTTGAAAAACCAGGTTTTGGTAGCAAGGCATTAGGCGATTACATTGAAAAGAACAACTTCGACGAAATATATCTCTGTGGACTTGTCAGTGACATCTGCGTATTCTCTAACGCAATAGTGGCGAAAGCCTCTGCCTCTCCATACTGCAAAATCAAAATCGTAAGAGATGCAACTTCATCCTTCGATTTAGAGATGCAAGAAAAGGCCTTTGATGTTTTAAAACATCTCCACATGGAAATCATCTAGGCAATTATAAATCTTATATAAATATATAAAGGAGAAACTCACTTATGAAAAACATGGTTTACATCCAATCCGGTGGACCAACCTCAGTCATTAACACATCATTATATGGTGCGATTAAAGAAGCAAAAAAACATCCAGATCTTATCGGTCACATCTATGGCTCTCAACATGGTGTTGAAGGCTTAATCGATGACGATTTAATCGATTTAGGTTTAGAAGACGATGAACAAATCGAACTTCTTCTCCAAACTCCAGGTAGTATCTTAGGTACCACAAGAAGAAAACTTCCAAAGGATATCCACACACCTGAATACGCCGCTATCATTGAAAACATCAAAAAACACAACATTGGTTATGTTTTCATCAATGGTGGTAACGACTCCATGGATACCTGTAATAAACTCGCTAAATTAGTCAAAGAATTAGGTATTGATGATGTCAAAGTTATCGGTGTTCCAAAAACAATTGATAACGACTTAGCCTGCACAGACCACTCCTTAGGTTTCCCAAGTGCCGCTAAATTCGTTATGAACTCCGTTAATGCCTTTGCAATGGATGCTAACTGCTTCAAGAAAGGTAAAGTCCACATCGTGGAAATCATGGGTCGTGACGCTGGTTGGTTAACAGCCTCTGTTGACTTATTACCAGAACAAACAAGACCACACCTCATTTACTTACCAGAAATGAAGTTCGACTTAGAACAATTCTTAAAGGATGTCGAAAGAGTCTATAAAGAAAAAGGCTTTGCCTTAGTTGCTATCTCCGAAGGTTTACAATTCGAAAGAGATATGACCAATGTCCGTGTTGATGGTTTCGGTCACGCCCAATTAGGTGGTGCTGCTGCGGAACTCTGCAGAATCGTTGAAAACAGATTAGACATCGGTACAAGAGCAGTGGAATTCTCCATCATTCAAAGAGCTTTCCCACAATATGTCTCTCTCGTTGACCGTAAAGAAGCTATCAAGACTGGTGAAAAAGCTGTTCAAGCCGCTCTTAAAGGTAGAACGGGCAAAATGATCATCTTTGAAAGAGTTAGCCAAAACCCATACAAGATTAAATACAAACTCGCTCCATTAAGCAAAGTTGCTAATGCTGTCAGCCACGTCAAACCAGAAATGATTATTGACGCCACACGTATGAGCGATAGCTTCAGAGATTACTTACGTCCATTAGTCCAAGGCGAAGTCAAACTCATCTACAAAGATGGCATTGCCCCAGTGACTAACTTCAAACGTATCAAAGTTAAATAATGAAAAAATTCTTAAACCAAACTACAGAAATTAAAGCGTTGATTATATCATCTATCGTTACCGTCCTAGGATTTCTAGGCACAATATTTCTGTTTTGGTCTAATAGAGGAGATATCCCCTTCGGAGTGTTAACCGGAGGGGGTATTATACTCCTCTCTTGGTTAATACTTTACTTAAGCAAGAAAAACGGCAAAGAGACCATTAAACTTGATATCTTTGTTGTCTTTCTAAGACTAGGCTTATTAGTCGCGTTTTCTATCGCGTTTGCACTAGTGCAATGGAAGTTTGGACTATATATTATTTCACCTGTGTCTTTAATTATCGCTTACTTAGTAACTTCCTTATTAACCCTCTTAGTGCATTTAGGAAAGGAAAAAGAATGTTCGACACCGAAAAACTCTTAAGTTTCGATCTTCCTGGAGAAGTAATCTCATCACTTATTGTGATGGGTATTATTGTCATCCTCGCGATTATCGTTGGTATCTGGGCTTCATGTCAAAATCCGCTTAGAAGACCAAGGGGTCTTTTGCTATTAGCCGAAATCGGTGTTAAGTACTTCGATAACTTCTCCGCCGAACTAGTGGGACCTGCCGTTCCTAACTTTGGTGGCTTCCTCATGGGTGTGGCGGTGTACCTCTTCCTATCATTTATCTTTGGATTAACAGGTTTACCATCCCCAGTGACTTATATGGCGGTGCCATTATCTCTTGGCTTAACAACATTCCTATTAATCCACTTCACATCCGCTAGATTTACCAAATGGCGTTATTTCAAACGCTATGTTGACCCAATCCCAGTCTTCTTACCAATTAACTTAATTTCCATGTGGGCGCCTTTACTCTCACTCACCTTACGTTTATTTGGTAACGCTGTGGCTGGTTGGGCCTTGTTAACCATCGTGGAATATGCTTTAAGGGATTTATCCGCGACCATCTTCTCCGCTATGGCGAGTGGTTGGAATGAAATATTCCTTGCTCCAATTCCTTTAGCGATTCTTCACGCTTACTTCGATCTCTTCTCTGGTTTCATCCAGACCTTTGTTTTCATCCTTTTGACAACAATCTTTATTGGTCAAGAAATCCCAGAGGAAATAACTTTATCTACTATGGAAAGGAGGAAAATAAAACATGAATAGTGCTTTAGCCGCTGCTATCGCGATTTTAGGTGTTATGCCAAGTGCTATCGGTGAAGGTCTTGTGTGCGCACATATCGTTGACGGTATGTCCCGTAATCCTGAGATGTATTCCAAACTCAGAACCACAATGATTATCGCTTGTGCTCTTGTTGAAACAACCGCGATTTACTCATTACTCATTTCAATTTTAATTCTATTTACAAAGTAAAAAGGAGGAAACACTATGTCACTATATTTGCTTAGTAACATGGACGGCATTGATAAACAAATGCAATCGATTGGCGATAAATTGATACCAAATTTGTTTTCTTTTATCGTGCAATTTCTTTCCTTCATCGTCCTTTTAGTAATTGTCTTCTTTGTCGCTTATAAGCCAGTCAAAAAGATGCTCGCTAAACGTGCAGCTTTCATTCAACAAGAAATTGACCAGGCTAAAGAAAATAATGATTTAGCGCTTCAACAAACAAAAGAAGCTAAGAAAATCTTAAGCGACTCTAAAGCGGAAGCCAGTGTCATTATTGAAAACGCCAATAAAAAAGGCCAAGAACAATATGACGCCATCATCGCTGATGCTAAAGAAGAAGTAAAAGAGATGAAAATAGCCGCTGAACAAGACATTGAACAGGCTAAACAAGATGCTCTTAAAGACATCAGGAATGAAATGGTTAGTGTCGCACTAACCGCTAGTAAGGAAATCTTAAAACGTGAAGTCGATAGTGAAGATAACACTAAACTCGCGGAAGATTTCATCAATCGTTTGAATTAATAAACTATGAATCAAATTGCCCAAACATACGCCGAAGCTCTCTTCTCAATCGGGCTTGATGAAAAGAAAATCACTAAGCTCCAAGATGAAGGAAAAGCATTATCAGAAATTATCTATGATAATGAAGACTTTTTATTGCTTCTAAATTCACGTTTTTTGGATGCTAGTGAAAGAAAAGATATCGCTAATAAAGTTCTTAAAGACTTTGATGAAGATATCGTTAACTTGATTAAAGTTATCATCGATAACAATCGTGTTGATTATATCGAAGATACTTTAGTAGCGTTCAATTCATTATGCAACGAATATAAAGGCGTTAAAGAAGGGCTTATTTATTCAGCGTTTCCTCTCAAAAAAGAAACTCTTAACAACATTAAAAACAAAATCAGTGAAGTTGAACACATGGAAGTGGAACTTATCTCACGTATTGATCCAACCTTAATCGGTGGTGTCAAAGTCGTTATCAATTCTCACGTCTATGATGGTTCAATTAAAAACCAACTCGAAAAAATGCAGATTGACCTCTTAGGAAAGGAGCTTTAATCCATGAAAATCCACGCTAATGAAATAAGCGCTCTTATTAAAGAGCAAATTAAAAACTACCGCCACAAAATCGATAGTAATGACGTCGGTACAGTCGTCTCTGTCGGTGATGGTATTGCTAATGTCTATGGCTTAGAAAAAGCTATGCTTGGTGAACTTTTACTGTTCCCTAACGAAGTATATGGCATGGTTATGAACCTTGATAACGATAGTGTGGGCGTTGTTCTTTTAGGTAACGATAACTTGGTTAAAGAAGGCGATTTAGTCAATCGTACAAAGATGGTCATGGAAGTTCCTGTTGGTGAAGAAATGTTAGGTCGTGTTGTTAACTCATTAGGTCAAGCCATTGATGGCTTAGGCGAAATCAAAACAACCAAACGTCGTCCAATCGAAGTGATTGCCCCAGGCGTTATTAAAAGAAAGAGTGTTGATACCCCTCTAGAAACCGGTATCACAATGATCGATGCGATGACTCCTATTGGCCGCGGTCAAAGAGAACTAATTATCGGTGATAGACAAACCGGTAAAACCGCGATTGCCATTGACACAATTATCAACCAAAAAGATAAAGGTGTGATTTGTATCTATGTCGCGATCGGTCAAAAGAATAGTACAGTTGCTCAAATCGTCGATAAGTTAAAACGTCATAAAGCGATGGATTATACCATCGTCATGAGCGCTTCTGCGAGTGAACCAGCGCCATTACTATATGTCGCTCCATATGCGGGTTGCGCGATGGCGGAAGAATTCATGTATCAAGGTAAAGACGTCTTAATTGTCTACGATGATTTAAGTAAACACGCAGTTGCTTATCGTACTTTATCCCTTTTATTAAAAAGAGCCCCAGGTAGAGAAGCCTATCCTGGTGACGTCTTCTATTTACATAGTAGATTACTTGAAAGAGCTTGTAAGTTAGCCCCTGAATTCGGTGGTGGTTCGATCACTGCCTTACCAATTGTTGAAACACAAAGTGGTGACATCAGTGCTTATATTCCAACTAACGTCATCTCTATTACAGATGGTCAAATCTTCTTACAAGCAGATTTATTTAACGCTGGCCAAAGACCAGCCATCGATAGTGGTCTTTCCGTTTCCCGTGTTGGTGGAGATGCGCAGTTCAAAGCCACTAAACAAGTTGCTCGTGCTTTAAAGATTGAATTAGCGAGCTATCTTGAAATGAAATCATTTAGTCAATTTGGTAGTGATTTAGATGCTTCTACATTAGCGGTCTTAAATCATGGTGAAGCCTTAATGGCGATGCTTAAACAAAAGCAATACAATGTCTACCAATTAGACAAGCAAGTCTTTGACTTATATGTTGCTAAAAACAACTATTTAGATAACTTAGATAAGAATAATGTGAGAAAGATATTAGATAAGGCTTATGACGAATTCAAAGCCACCAATTCTGATGTTTTAGCTAACATTAATAAAAATAAACAAATTCTCGAAGAAGACGAAGCCGTCTTAAGTAAGGAACTAAAAGCATTTTTTGAAAATTTGAACCAATAGTGTATGGCCCAAGAAGTAACAAGAATTAAGAAAAGAATCAAATCCGTTACTGGCTCTTATAAAATCACTTCGGCGATGAAACTAGTTTCCACAGTGAAATTAAAGAAGTGGAAGAATAAGATGCTTGCAACAAAAGAATATTCTCAGCGTATTGATAAAATCGCTAAGATGGTCTTTTCTAGTGTCGAAGAAAGCAAGAATCCATTCTTTGCCACTAACGACAAAGCGGATAAGAATCTTTACATCATTCTTTCATCTTCCTTAGGCCTCTGTGGAGCGTATAACAATAACATCTTCAGACTCGCTGACGCTCACATCAAAGAAAACGATGAAGCCATCATCTTAGGTAATAAAGCGATTAGCCATTATAAGAATGGTGCCTTCAAGAAGATTGAAAATTTCAAAGAATACTCTTCCATCAAAGATGAAGCGGTTATTAAGAATATCGTTAACTTCATCTCCACTGAGTACACCAAAGGTGTTTATAAAGAAATACACCTAATATATACCGCTTATAAGAATTCACTCGTCTTCCATCCTTGTGACTATGTGGTCTTACCGCTTAAAGGCACAGAAGAGATGAAAGGCTATCCACCAATTATGGAACCAAGTAAAGAAGCATTAATCGACTCATTAGTGCCTCTCTACTTAAGAAATAGTGTCTACGCTAAATTCTTAGAGAGTGAAGTTTGTGAACAAGCAGCGCGTTCTAACGCGATGGAAAACGCCACGAAGAACGCCGAAGAATTACTCGATAGTTTACAAATCGAGTTCAACAAAGCGCGTCAAGGCGCGATTACCCAAGAAATTACCGAAATTGTCGGTGCTAGTAATATGTAAGGAGTGAGTTATGGAAAAGAAAGTCTTAGGAACAATTAAACAAGTTGTCGGACCAATCGTCGATGTCCAATTTAAAGATCAACATCTTCCAGAATTATTAACGGCTTTAAAGATTCCACTAAACGAAGGTGAACTTACCGTTGAAGTCATGCAACACATTGGAGACGATGCTGTGCGCTGTGTTTCTATGGGCCCAACAGAAGGTCTTGTTAGAGGCATGGAAGTCATTTCAACTGAAGCACCTATTAGTGTCCCAGTTGGTAAAGAAACATTAGGAAGAATGTTTAATGTTTTAGGTGAACCAATCGACGGCAAAGAACAAGTTAAAACTGAGAAAAGAATGTCCATCCATAGACAACCTCCAAAATTTAAAGACCAATCAGTTAAAACTGAAATCTTTGAGACCGGTATCAAAGTTATCGACTTATTATGCCCATATGTTAAAGGTGGCAAAATTGGTTTATTCGGTGGTGCTGGTGTCGGCAAAACCGTCTTAATTCAAGAATTAATGAATAACATCGCTAACGAAAAAGGTGGCATTTCCGTTTTCGCTGGTGTTGGTGAAAGAAGTAGAGAAGGTAATGACCTCTACTACGAAATGATTAAAACCGGTGTTATTGATAAGACCGCTTTAGTCTTCGGCCAAATGAATGAACCACCAGGTGCTCGTATGAGAGTGGCCTTAACTGGTTTAACTATGGCGGAATATTTCCGTGATGAAGAGCATAGTGATGTCTTACTCTTTATCGATAACATCTTTAGATTTACCCAAGCTGGTAGTGAAGTCTCTGCTTTATTGGGTAGAATGCCTTCCGCTGTTGGTTATCAACCAACCTTAGCCACAGAAATGGGCCAATTACAAGAAAGAATTACTTCTACAAGTAATGGTTCCATTACATCTGTTCAAGCCATCTATGTTCCAGCGGATGACTTAACTGACCCAGCTCCTGCAACCACATTCTCTCACCTAGATGCTAAAACAGTTCTAGATAGAGGAACTGCCGCTTTAGGTATCTATCCAGCGGTTGATCCATTAAATAGCTCAAGTACCGCTCTTGAACCAGCAGTCGTTGGTCAAGAACACTACGATGTTGCTCGAGGTGTTATCGAAACACTTGAAAGATATAAAGAATTAAGCGATATCATCGCTATCCTTGGCATGGATGAATTAAGCGATGAAGATAAAAAGATCGTTGCTAGAGCTAGAAAGATTAGAAACTTCCTTTCTCAACCTTTCCATGTCGCAGCAAGATTCAATGGTACAGAAGGTATCTTCGTTAAACGTGAAGATACAGTTCGTTCCTTTAAGGCTATCTTAGATGGTGAGGCTGATGACTTACCAGAAATCGCCTTCTTATATGTTGGCACAATTGAAGAAGCCAGAAGAAAAGCGGAGTCCTATAAACAATGAGCACCTTCCTTTTAGAAATCTATACACCTTTTGGTAAATACTATGACCGCTACGTAGACGAACTAATCGTCCAAAGCGATGATTTCGTTTTAGGTATTCTACCTAACCATGCGCCATTAGTGAGCAAAGTCAAGGTTTCTAAAATGTTCATCATCCAAAACGGCGATAGAAAGTGCTATGCTATCGGCGAAGGCTTAATCAATATTACTAAAGATGGTGTCACTATTGTTTTAGAGTCCATTGAAAGTAAAAATGATATTGATATCGATAGGGCGAGAGACGCTAAAAAGAGAGCTGAAGAGCGATTAGCGACTTTAGTCAATATCGATGTGGAAAGAGCCCAAAAAGCGCTCAATCGGGCTAATAACCGCATTAGCGTCTATGAAAACGAATAGGAGGAACTTCTATGCATTCCTGGCATGATGTAAAAATCTCTAGAGTAACCCCAACCGACTTTTTGGCGGTTATTGAAATATCCAAAGGCAGTAAGAACAAATATGAACTTGATAAAGAAACAGGTCACCTCATTTTAGACCGTGTTCTTTTCACTAGTACTCACTACCCACAAAACTATGGTTTTATTCCACGTACATTCGCAGATGACTACGACCCACTTGATGTCTTAGTCCTTTGTAGCGAACCAATCGTTCCTATGTCTATGGTGGAATGCACCCCAATTGGTGTTCTTATCATGACGGATAATGGTTTAAACGATGAAAAGATTATTGCTGTTGCTAAAAACGATCCATTCTATAACGGCTATAACGATATTAGTGAAATCCCTTCTCACATCATGGATGAAATCAAACACTTCTTCATGGTTTATAAATCACTAGAAGGCAAAGATACTTCAGTAGAAGTATTTAAAGATAGAAAAGAAGCGGAAGCGATTATTCAACGTAGCTTAGATAAATATCATCACGATATCGAACCACGTATTACCGCAGAAAGAAAAGCAAGAGGCTATTAATGCTTCATATCGTCTTATATCGTCCAGAAAAACCACAGAATACTGGTAACATCATGCGTACATGTGTCGCTATTCACGCCACATTACACATTATTGGACCAATTACTTTTTCAATTGACTCTAAAGACCTCAAAAGAGTGGGCATGGACTATATTGATGATTTAAAAATGCACTTTTATAAAGACTATGAAGCTTTTGTAAAAGAAAATCCTAACGCTGATACATATTACGTGACTAGATACGCTAGAACAGTCTATTCCACCTATGATTTATCTAATCCTCTAAGAGACATCTATTTAATGTTTGGAAGAGAATCTACTGGTATTCCTCATGAAATCCTAAAGATGCATGAAGATAGATTAATGCGTATTCCTATGGTCCCAGAAGCAAGAAGCTTAAATCTATCTAACTGTGTCGCTTTAGTGGCCTATGAAGTCCTTAGACAACAAAAATTCCCTGACCTAGCGACAGAGGAAGCCATTAAAGGACCAGATTTCTTATTTAAAGATTAATAGTCTTGTTTATTAGAAAGTAAAGTCACTGTTTCTTCTCTTACATTATTCAAAGTAATAGTGGAATAGTTAAGTAAATTAGCCTCGCCTAAAGCGTGGCCTTTTCTAACGTTCTTCATGTTGGTGATCATAATATCGCCTGCGGTTTTGTTAGATAGGATTAAACAGAGTTCCGCAGCCACTAATTTGACTGCGTTACTTGGATTTGGATTATGAATAATGACATGAGCGCCATGATAATCTTTGATATGTAAATACCAATCATCTTTATTAGCAATTTTAAATGTTAATTCGTTATTACTTGAAGCATTCTTGCCAAAGGAAATCTTCACATTATCATAAACAATATAAGAACATCTAATTGGTAATAGTTTCTTCTTTAAATGTTGCTTTGGAAGTAGTTCTTGGCTTAAAGAGAATAATTCCTCATCATCCATGTACTGTGAGCTCACTAATAAATAGGAAAGATATTCTTCCTCTTCCTTAGCTTTATTAACTTCTAATTCCGCCATCTCAATAGTGCGTTTGCTCTTTTTATATTTCTTAAACATCGCATTCGCGTTTTCAACAATGCTCTTAGATTCATCTAGCTTGAGATTGTTATCTTTAAGATATTCATCTAATAATTCTTTATCAGATTGGAACGCTAATAAGTAATTGCCATGATCAGCATCGTTTAGATGTTCTTTCGCGGATTCTATTTCACGTCTTAAAACAACACTCTTTTTATCAAGTGATTTAATACGACTTTTGATATAACGATAAAGTGGTGTGAACTTTTCTTTCTTATGCACTTGTAAAGCATTTTCATAATAGTTCACCGCTTGTTTTTTAATATCTTCTAAAGAAGGAACTTCGTTTTCTTCCTTTAAAGTGCCTTTATTAGGATATTCGTAACTTAAGCCATTTAATATCGGTCTAGCGCTTGTGACACTCGCGTAATGTAAGGCGTGAATAATCTTACCTTCTTCATTCACAAACAAGAGATTCGCTCTTTGAGGAATACATTCTAAATATAAATGAGTAACGACTTTCTCATAGTAGTCATTAGCCTTTTGAATGACAAACTCAACAATGCGGTCATCATTATTTAGATTAATGTCCACAATATAAGCATCCTTTAAGAATTTTCTTAAAGACTCATTTAAATTACCCATAATTGTGGGTTCAACTTTATTAACGCTGATTAAACCTAAAAATGGATGCTGATGATTAAGTGAAATGAGTAGCTTTTCATCCTTAATCATTGATAAGGTACATAGAAAATCATGAGAGTTAATCACAGTAATGTTATTGATTCTACAACCAATGATTTTCCTTCTTAATTCATCAATGACTTTCTTAAACGCAGCGTAAGAATAGTAGTTCATATTGTTAGTTTATCAAATAAATACTTTCTAAACAGTGGAATTTTATTTTTCTTTCAAAGAAATGATTAATAATATATCTTATTCGTAAGGAGAACAAACATGTCGTTTAACTTTGTCACCCTGACCTAGTACTTTGGGACTTATTTGTGTTTTGGGCATTTGGAAGTGACTAAAATGAGAAAAAAACTCACATCAAGATTATTTATAATTTTTGGAATAAGTTCTTCTTTAACTTTTATTGTTGCCATTGTTTTATTTGCTGTCTTTGATATATCTGAAGACAAACGAAATTTTGAGAAAGCAAATGAAATAGTGAATAAGTTTTCGCCGTGGTGCAAAAGTGAAAGGTATATATGCTATGAAAGTGACATTCGCTATCTAAAATTGCTTAACGATAATATAGATTTAGATAAAGGCCTCGAGAATTCAATACTTCATAATAATAAAGACATTAGGGCAATATCGCTTCAAAAATATGTTTTGTATACAGACAATTGTTTTTATTTTTGTGGAGTAGAAGATATCTTTGATTCTAACTATGATAGGTTGGTCATTTATAAAACGGGCTTCAACGAGTTTTCAACCCAAAGGATTGCTGTCATAGGAGGAGAATGTACCATCAAATCTTATCGTGATTATGACTGTGCGTTTGGATACAGTACCGAAGGATATTTTAGAGTTGGTGATATGTTTTATGAATTTAATTTTTTAGAAGAAACACTCACAACAATAGAGAAAAGCGATAAGAGAACGCTATATTGCGCTTTTGACAATTATTTAAACTCTTGTCAAGTAAGTATTACAGCTTGCAAAGAAAAAACAGAGAATATCATTTATTCTTACCAAAACGTCGAATACACTTTCGAAAAAAGCCAAATCGATGATAAAAAACGCCAATTGATTGAATCATATGGATTTAAACCTGTGTCCTGCATTTCACTTAATAATGATATCACTAGTATCATCTATTATGATACTTCAAAAACATACGGATATGGAAATTGCTTAATGCTGACGTATAGTAGGGTGGATAATAGAATAATAGATTACCAAATATTTATTAAGATAAGTTTGTCGAAAAGAATTACTGCTTTTTTTCCAAAAATTGCTTAACAGTTTAATATGATTGAACTATGGATAGAACAAGCTGCCAAACACTCAGCACTTTTTATGGCATTGGTTTAGCACAATAAAACTATACGCTTAAAAAGGGCAAAGAAATGTTGAATATCTTGTTAATAACCATTAAAATGGTAAGCACATGAAAAAAGGGTTATTAATTATTCTTAGTGGTCCATCAGGTGTCGGAAAAGGCACTGTCAGAAAATACATCATGAATCGTGATTTATTCCCGATGGTATTTTCTGTGTCAATGACCACTAGAGAACCAAGGGCTACAGAGACCAATGGTGTGGAATATTACTTTGTTAGTAAAGAAGAATTCCAAAGAAATATTGATAACGATAATTTCCTTGAATGGGCGGAGTTCGTTGGTAACCGTTATGGCACTCCAAGAAGCATTGTTGAAGAGCTTCGTAATCAAGGTAAAAATGTCTTGCTTGAGATTGAAATCAATGGTGCGGAACAAGTGCTTTCGAAGGTTAAAGATGATAGAGTCGTTTCCTTCTACTTAAAACCGCCATCAATGAAGCAATTAGAAGCACGTATTAGAAAGAGAAAATCTGAACCTGAAGACGTCATTAAAAAACGTTTAGCGAAAGCGGAAGCCGAAATGGAAAAAGCTAAGAATTATGATTTCGTTGTGATGAACGATCGTATTAATCGCGCTGGTGATGAAATTATTAAAATCCTTAAGGAATTTGATGGAGACTAAAGAGACGGTAGAACATGCAAATAGTGGAAGTTCTTATTGAATATGCCAAGAGTTCATTAAACCGTCCTTTTTCTTACTGCTATAAAGGTAATAAAAAGCTTGTTAAAGGTATTCGAGTTCTTTTAGAATTTAATCACAGAGATGTCATTGGTTATGTAATAAACGTGACAGAAACTAATCTATCTTTAGTACAATATGAAGAAGAAAAAGGTTTCTCCATCTCTGAGATTAAAGATGTCCTTGATGATGTGCCTTTACTTAATGAAGAACTCCTTTCTTTATTAGATGAAGTGTCATCTTATTACCTCGTTCCTAAAATTAGTGTTCTTCAATCAATGCTACCTCCTAGCTTATCTCCAAGGAAGTCATCTTTAAAGGCCCCTAAAATAGCTTACGACCAATATCTAGAAGTCATTGATGAAAGTGAAGACGAACTTACAAATAAACAAATCGAACTATTAAGATTTATCAAACTTGAAGGTCGCGTTTTAAAGCGTGATATTAAGCAAGTTTCTATTATCGATAAGCTTTTAGAAAAGAACAAAATCCAAATCATCAAAGAAGAAAAGCGCAGGTTAAAAGTACCTGACTATAAATACCAAGAACCACCAAAGCTCAGCGAAGATCAAAATAAGGTCATTGATGAGTTCAATAATTCAAACGATAAAGTCTATCTGTTAGAAGGTGTTACTGGTTCTGGTAAAACTGAGGTCTATCTAAACTTATCTGAACAGGTTCTTAAAGCGGGTAAGTCTGTTTTGATGCTTGTTCCTGAAATCTCATTAACCCCAATGATGGTGGAATACTTCCTCCATCGTTTCTCCAATAACGTCGCTATTCTTCATAGTGAACTCACTCCTGCAGAGAAATACGACGAATATCGTAAAATCGCTAAAGGGGACTGTAAGATTGTCGTTGGTGTGAGAAGTGCAATATTTGCTCCTCTTAAGAACATTGGCCTAATCATCCTCGATGAAGAACACACAGAATCTTATAAACAAGATAACTTACCGTTCTATCACGCTAGAGAAGTCGCTATTATGCGTGGCACATATAACAACGCTAAAGTGTTACTCGCCAGTGCTACTCCATCTTTAGAAAGTAGGGCAAGAGGACAAAAAGGCGTTTACCATATGCTTTATTTAACGAAGCGTATTAATAACCAAAAACTTCCAACCACTAAAATCGTTAATATGCTCGATTATCATAACATTGATCGAGATTCCTATATCTTCTCTCATGCTTTAAGAGATGAACTACATAAAACGCTTGCGAAAGGTGAACAAGCTATCTTACTTATTAATAGAAGAGGTTTTTCAACACATGTAACATGTCGTAACTGTGGTCATGTCTTTAAGTGTCCAACCTGTGGTATAGCACTAACCTACCACAAGAAAGATAATATGCTTAAATGTCATCACTGTGACTATGTTGAGCCAATGCCAGAAACATGTCCAGAATGTGGCTCCAAATACCTAATCAAAACAGGCTTTGGCACAGAGAAAATCCAAGAAGAAGTGGAACGTCTTTTCCCAAGCGCTAGAACACTGAGACTAGATAGTGATTCCGCAAAGAACAAGAGCAAAATCCCTGAAGTAATAGAAGCCTTTAGAAAGAAAGAAGCAGATGTCTTAATCGGTACACAAATGATTGCTAAAGGCCATGATTTCCCAGATGTAACCCTAGTTGGTATCGTTTTAGCGGATATTGGTTTATCCATGCCTTCTTATCGTAGCAATGAAAGAGCGTTCCAACTTATTACTCAAGCAATTGGTCGATCAGGAAGAAAAGAAAAGCCAGGTATGGCCATTATTCAAACCTATTTACCAAGCCATTACGCAATTACATTTGCCGCGAGACAAGACTATGAACTTTTCTATCGTAAAGAGATGGAAATGCGTAAACTACAATTTTATCCTCCATACGCTTATCTTGCGAGTGTGACAATACGCGGTAAAAATGAGGAAACAGTTATCGAAAATACCATCAGAATAGTGGACTTCTTAAACGATGAATTCTTAGATGATGGTCAAATACTTGGCCCATCCACACCATATATTCCATTTGATATGGGCTTACATGTGAGAGCTATTCTCATCAAGTTTAAAGATCCTAAAAAGGCACACGATATCCTTGTTAAAATGCAGGAATTATTTGCCTATAACAGTGCTTACGAACTCTTAGTTAATATAGATCCGTACAATTTTTAGTATAAAAAATGTAGTTAATATATTATACTTATTCCGAGGTATTTTATATGATTACTATTACCATTTACGGTTTAGATCAATTTGTAGTCGGTCGTTTATCTCGTGAAATGACACCAAATTTGGCCAAGATTTACGAATTAAGCGAAGACGAAATTTTATTCGTGGCCCCAGAAAACATGGTCTTCCATAACGGAGTGGAACAAACTTCTTGGAATATCATCATTCATGTCCACGCGCCAAAGAAAGTCGCTGTCTTGCAAGATCAAGTAGCGCATTTAATTTTAGAAAGTATCGGCGATGTCGCGATTAATAAAAATCTTGAATTTTACTATTATTCGCAAGATGATCGCTACAGCAAATTTAACGACAATTATCCACGCTTCATAGCCAGTGATAATTTAGTCGATGTTGCTAATGAGGACTATGAAGATATGGAAGAAGGCGAAGGTGAAGACGAAATCTTTACCGGTGATATCTTCCGTGATTTCAACAAGGACTAAACGTCAACAGGAGAAGTCATTATGACTCCACAAGTTTTAGCTAGGGATATCCTAAACAGAATCATTAACGAAAACACACCGTTTTCTCTTGCCCTAAAGCAAGCTTTCAAAAAGAATGAAGTTTCAAAGGAGGATAAAGCGAATATATCCGCGATGGTCGGATGTGTACTTCGCCATTATCTGGTCTTATCCAATGTGATAAGCAAACAATATCCAAACTTAGATAGTGTGGGTGTGATTGCCTTAATGATTGCTTTTAGCAATGCCTTATTTATTAAGAAACTTGATCAAGAGGACTGCAACAAAGAAGCCCAACAATATCTCAAAGAAGAAGATGTTAAGGCTAAAGACTTCATTGAACCATATCTCGAAGAGAAGAAACTCGTTCCAGAAAACATTGAAGTCGGTTCTTTTGAATTCCTTTCTTTCCGCTATAACACACCTGTGGACATCATTAAGATGTGGAACAAACAGTTCGGTCATATTGCGGTTTCTAAAGCCTTAAAGGCTAACAGCAAACCTGCTCCAGTAGTTTTAAGAATTGATAACAAGAAGATTGAAGACGAAGAGTTCTTCAATAAATACCCTGAATTCGAAAGAATTGAAGGTGTTAATGGTATGGCTTTATATAAAGGCGAAGGTAAATTCAAAAACCACGAAGTTAATGAAAAAGCTTTAGCCACTCCATACGCTTTAGCGTTCAAGGAAATGTTAGATGAAGGTGATATCGATATGTTAAGAGGCTTAGCCATCTATACCGAATTTCCAAATGATTTACTCATTGACCTTCTTTCTAGAAAGGAAGGTATTTCCGGTGTGGAATTCATCGCTGGTAACTTAGCGACAGCTTCTAACACAAGAAACTTCCTTAACAAAAACCAAGTAAAAGGTATCAATGTTTACGAAGCTCAAGCTTCCTCGATTATCACATGCTTATCTAAGCCTGTGCATACATTCGTGGTCATGCCTGAGAGTAGTAGATTCAATCTCTTACAACTCTTACCAGATTATTTCTTAAGATTTGATTTCAACAAACTCGATGAATTAATCGCCAATCAAAAACTTGCATTAAATGAAGCTGCCGCACAAGTGGAAGAAGACGGTTATCTCCTCTACTTAGTGGACACTCTTTCAAAGAAAGAAAGTATCAACATTATCAATGAATTCCTCGCTAATAATGAAAACTTCACTTTAGTGAGAGATAAACTATATTTCCCATATAAGAAATATGGTGGTTCCTATTATTTTGCAGCATTAAAAAAGGCCAAAAAGAATGATTAATCTTTACGGATTAGAAATGAATAAACTCATCAAGCTGATGGAGGAGGAAGGACAAAAGCCTTACCGCGCCACGCAACTTTACTCATGGATTTATGAAAAGAAAGCCGAAAGCTTTGATGAGATGAGTGACATTTCTAAATCATTCCGTGAAGTTTTAAAAGAAAAATACTGTTTAGACTTACCAACTGTTTACACTAAACAAGTGAGTAAAGACGGCACAATCAAATTACTCGTCGAACTTAAAGATGGCTATAAAGTCGAATGTGTTTTAATGCGCTACTCATATGGCTGCGCGGTATGCGTCTCTAGCCAGGTGGGTTGTAATATGGGTTGTTCTTTCTGCTCTAGTGGTATCTTAGGTAAACAAAGAAACTTAGCCCCAGAAGAAATGATGGGACAAGTCTTACTTATCAATAAACTTCTCAAAGAAGAAAACAAAGGTCAACATGTGACCCATGTCGTAGTCATGGGAACTGGTGAACCATTCGATAACTACGATAACGTTTTAGATTTCATCAGAATCTTAAATCATCCAAAAGGTTTAGCTATAGGCGCTCGTCATATCACCATATCTACATGTGGTATTGTCGAAAATATTTATAAATACGCTGATGAACATCTTCAAACTAATTTAGCCATCTCCTTACACGCACCTAATGATGAGCTAAGAAGTAGATTAATGAAAATTAACCGTGCTTATCCTTTGGATAAAGTTATGGAAGCGGTGCGTTATTATGAAAAAGAAACAAAGCGTAGAGTGACTTATGAATATCTTCTTTTAGAAGGTATTAATGACACTAAAGAACACGCTCAACAGTTAATTAAATTAATTAAAGGAACAATGGGATACGTTAATCTCATCCCATATAATGAGACAAATAAATTCCCAGAATTCCATCGTTCCAGTGGTAACCGTGTCCACGCTTTCTTAGATTATTTAATGAAAGGTGGAGTTACCGCCACAATTAGAAAAGAATTTGGCAGTGATATTGACGCAGCATGCGGTCAATTAAAAGCCAAAGTAGAAGAGGAGAGTAGACATGAATAGTAGATATCTATCTGGTCGCTTCTCATATAAAACTGACATTGGAAGAATACGCTTGAGTAATGAAGACCAAGCCGCTGCCATAATCAATGCTTCGGGTAATGTTTTACTCGTTGTTTGTGATGGTATGGGGGGTCAAAATAAAGGCGATTTAGCCTCATCTCTCGCGATTAATACAATTACGACATCATTTAAAAGCCGTAAGGGCTTCCTTAATCGTTACTTTGCCAAGATGTGGGTGGGTAAAGTTATTCGCGAAGCGAATAAGTCCATCTATGAACATTCACAAAGTAATAAGACTTATCATGGTATGGGTACCACAATTACATTGTTACTCATCATCAAAGATACGGCTATTTTAGGACACGTTGGTGATTCTCGTTGTTACTTCTTAAGAAATAGACGTGAGTTCACCCAAATGTCGGAAGATCAAACTTATGTTGGCTACTTATTGAGAACCGGACAAATCAATCAAGAAGAAGCTTTAACCCATCCAAAAAGACACGTCCTTATGAATGCGTTAGGTGTCTATCCAAGCGCTAGCGTGGATATTAAAACATTCCCATACATGGGTGAGACTGTGCTTTTATGTAGTGATGGTTTATATAACAATGTGCCTACTAATGACATCGCTTCAGTCTTAAAAGGCGAAGATTCAGTCGAACAGAAAGTCGATGAACTTATTGCCATTGGCAATAAAAATGGTGGTAGTGATAATATCGCCGTCGTTATCTGGGAGGCACAAGAATAACTATGAGTACAATCAAAATTGGCGCCCTCGTTGACGGACGCTATCGTATTGAAGCACGCATTGGTCATGGTGGTATGGCGGAAGTCTATGAAGCCACCGACATTATTAATAAACGTAAAGTGGCAATTAAGATGATTAGGGAAGACGTCATGAAAAACCCAATTAATCTTCGTCGTTTTCAAAACGAAGCCACAATTGCCTCTAGTTTAAATCACCCTAACATCGTTAAGGTTTTTAATCATGGCACAATTGAAGGTCGTCCATATATCGCTAACGAGTATGTACGTGGTCAAAGCATGAAAGATATGCTCGACTTTAGAACATCTATTCCAATCGCTGAAGCAGTTAGCTATATGCTGCAACTAACGTCTGCTCTTTTTTATGCCCATCAACATAACATCATTCACCGTGATATCAAACCACAAAACATCTATGTTATGCCCGATGGCACGATTAAATTAGGGGACTTTGGAATCGCTCAAGCCGAAGGCATGGATGATAGTTTTACAAAAACTAGTGAAATCGTGGGCTCTGTCCATTACTTAGCTCCTGAAATATCTCAAGGTAAGCCAGCTTCTATTCAATCAGATATCTATGCTGCTGGTGTCACCTTCTATGAATTATTAACTGGTCATGTCCCATTTGATAAAGACACCCCAGTTAATGTTGCAGTAGCGCACGTTAAGGAGAAGTTCCCTCCAGTTAAGAAGTACGTGCCAAACTGTCCAAAAGAAATTGAAAAGATTATCGCTAATGCGACAAGAAAACGCTTAAGCGACCGTTATAAAGGTGCGGATGAATTCTACGATGACTTATATGAAATAAGTAAGCATCCAGAAATCTTAAAGGAAAAGAAACCGCTCATCTCGAGGATCTTTGGGTTTAAATAATGAAGGGTTTAATTGTTGCAATTACATGTGGTCTCTACGCTGTTGAAGCGGAAGGCGTCATCTATAAAACCAAACCTCGTGGTGTATTCCGTAACCAAGGAGTTAAGCCAGTGGTGGGTGATATCGTGGAATTTAATCCAGATGAATTAGTGATAGAAACTATCTATCCAAGAACGTCATCTTTAAAAAGACCGCTCATTGCTAACATTAGTCAAATCATCTTAGTGTTCTCCCTCAAAGAACCTGATTTTTCCTATCTTTTAGCGTTTAAATATCTAACCTACGCTAATATGCACAATATCAAGGCAAAATTAGTGATAACTAAGATTGATAAAGAGCATGATGAAAAGCAAATTAAAGAGATCAAAGAAGCCTTTTCTAGCATCAATATTGAAACCTATTTTATCAGCAATAAAACAAAGGAAGGCATTGAAGAAGTTAAGGCCTTATTTAAAGATGAAGTAAGCTGCATCATGGGTCAAACTGGTGTCGGTAAATCTTCCTTAATTAACGCAATCGATAGCAATTACGAAAGAGCAGTTGGCGAATATTCAATGGCTCTAGGTCGTGGCAAACACCAAACAAAAGAAGTCATCCTTTTACCATATCAAGGTGGCTATATTGCTGATACTCCTGGCTTCTCTTCTTTAGAGTTAAATCTCTATAAAGAGGACTTAGCAGCGTTCTATCCTGGTTTTACTGGTTTATATAATAAATGTTATTTTGCGGATTGCTTGCATTTAACGGAAAATAGGTGTTTAGTAAAAGAGAAGGTACAAAGTGGTGAGATTTCTAATCTCGCCTATGAATGTTATAAAAAATTATCAGAAGAAGCAATTTTCAAAAAAGAGAGGTATTCAAAATGAAAAATATGATCGTTTCCCCATCCATTCTTGTGTGTGACTACTTACACTTAGAACAAGAGTTACAAAAAATCAAGGATGTTGGTTGTTCTTGGATTCATTTAGATGTTATGGATGGTCACTTCGTTCCTAACATCAGTTTCGGTAATATCTTCTTTGAAAAATTGTTTAAAAATATCGACTTCGTTAAGGATGTTCACTTAATGGTTACAAACCCAATGAGCTTCGTTAAAAAGTTCGCTAAAACAGGCGCTGACTATTTAACCTTCCATTATGAAGCGTGTAAAGATGATGATGAAGTTGATGCAGTCATCGATGAAATCCATAAAAATAAAATGAAAGCGGGCCTTTCTGTTAAACCAGGAACACCAATTGAAAAGGTCTATCCATTCTTAGAAAAGCTTGATCTTGTGCTCGTCATGAGTGTTGAACCTGGTGCTGGTGGTCAAAAGTTCATTCCAGAAACTTTAGACAGAATTAGCGCGTTAATCGATGAAATCGTTGAAACAAGAAGTAAAGCTTTAATCTCCGTCGATGGTGGTATTAACGATATCACTGGTAAAGACTGCCTTAATATTGGCGCAGACGTTCTAGTCGCTGGTAACTACTTATTCAGCGCTGATAACTTCAAGGAAAGATACGACAGCTTATTTAAGTAATATGCCTGGTTTAATTACTCTCGTCATATTTTTTGCTAGCTTAGCACTCTTTGTCGGTGGATATTTTCTTTCATCGGCTTTTTACTATAAAAAACACGACGTGAAATATTCTATTAAAAGAATGTTTCCATACGAGTTTAACTATCCTAATTCTTTTAAAAGGAATATATATGGTAACCTCGCTTTAGTCTTAGCGATGGTGGGTACAATTGTTTTCTATATCTACTATATGAGTAATACCCGTTCACAAAGTATTACCATTTATGTTTTAGTGGCTCTTTCTATTGGTACAGCAGCATTAATCGGTTGCTTGTTGTTCATGCCATTACAGTTCCTAAGAACGCATATTATTGTTTCTACTTTAGCCATGACATGTGCGTTTGCTATGCCAGCGCTTAATGCCTTATTAGGCTTTGAAACGTATAGAGCGGTTGATGCAAACTTATCAAAAGCGTTAAGTATCACCGCAATAATAGTTGGAATTATTCTTGCGTTAGTGATGGTTATATTCTTGTTTAATCCGAAAGCAACGTATAAGATTTATTTAGATAAAAGTGTTGATAAAGATGGCAACGAAGTGATGGCTAGACCAAAGTCCATTCCAATCGCTTTTAACGAATGGTGGGCGATTATCACTTATATACTTTCTCCAATACCTTTAATCCTTTTAAGCTTTATATCTTAATATGAAAAACTTTACTAAACTCATTCTCTTAGGCGCATCAATCATCACCCTCGCTAGCTGTAATTTTGCAGGTAGTAGCAGCAGCGATCATTTTCTCGTTGATTTAAACGTTAGTGATGAATATAGACTCGAAGATTTCACTGAAGCTTTTGGTAAATATAAAGACGAAGGTAAAATCTCCTATCGTAGTGATACCGTCACCTTAGATGTCCATAACATAATGCCACATAATATATTTGATGAATATGGTGTTGGTCTATATAAAGTTAGAGCCCATGATGGGGAACAAACCTATGATGATGCTTATCTTTATTTTAATGAAGAAGTATATAGGGTCTCTCCAGTTAACATCAGAAGCAACAAAGAAGGCTTTGCCGTCTATGGTTCAGTCATCTCTGTTGCATTCACTGACATGAACAAAGATAGCAACTACGAAGTTACTGTTTGTTATGAATATGAAGAGTCCACTGGTAAAAGTACTCAAATATCAACATTAGACACAATGTCTCGTGAAATGGTCAGTAGTGAGATTTTCTGGGGCCAAATGTACTTTAAAGAAAGATTAAACGCTATTGCCATTTACTTCCAAGAGACAAACAGTACTGGATATGAATTCCTTGGTAATATTAATCCTTATATTAGAGATTATGAAATACTTAAACCAAGTATTACATTAGAAAGCACTAATTACAGTGTTAAAGTGACCTTGGCAAAGTTTGAAACTAACGTCCCAGTGGATTATCCAGGATTAACACATCGTTTCAAAGTTGAAACAGATATGACTTGGACTGGTGAATCATTTACTTATCAAGGTAGTTATTATCTTGATGGCGCTAGACCATACTTCTATAAAGATACCTATCAGGCGCAACAACAAGAAATAGTAGTGGACGCAGGCATTAAGGAACATAACATCCTTCATGGTCAACATATTGTTGAAACATATTATTTATTTGATAAATATGAATCTAAGAATCTCTTCGGTACCTACGATATGAAAATAGACTATCGTGGTGAAGAAGTCAGTCAACCAAATGTCTTGAAGATAAAATAAAAAACGACTCAATTCGAGTCGATTTTTATATCTTGTCTTTTTAGTAAAAAGATTAGCGATCCTTATATTGTTTATTGAGGCTACGATATGCTCTTGTAGACATACGAATACGCATTTCTTTGCCATCAACAACGACGGTACGAACTTGAAGATTGGTGTTCCATCTACGACGTGTAGCTCTTAAAGAGTGGGAACGGTTGTTACCGCTTAATGGACCTTTTCCTAATACTGGACAAACTCTTGACATATCATCGTCCTCCTGATTTGTTGCCGATTAATATTATCATAAGATAAAAATCATAGCAACAAGAAATTTGTTTTTTGTTCACTCATTGAAAATCAAAATTTTCACTATACGAGAAACTAATAAAAAAGAGGCTGATATTATTTAACCTCTTTTCTTTTAGATTTTAACATCAGGATGACGTTTCTTAAATGTTTCTTTATCGATAAGATTGTTGCATCTTTTAAGCATTGCTTTGTAGATCTCTCCTTTCCTATCAAAAGGTAAGTATTTAACATGCCCCTTATTAGTGTAGAACGCAAGTGTTCTTTTCTTCTCTGCTTGCTCCTTATCGATATACACTACATCGTTGTAGTGGAAATAGGCTTCTTTCCACGCTCTGACTTGGACGAGATACTTACTTTCAATCACGTAGAAATTACGTAATAAAGCAAGCAATAACATGCCAACACTAGTTAAGACAAATAGTGCAATTATGAGTATTTGAAGTACTCCCCATTTCTGGAAGAGGAATAAGTTCATACAAGATAAGAATAAAGCTGCTGCAAATAGCAGGTCCATTATTATAAAGATTAATATAGTTCTGCGACGGTCTACTGGGACTTTCATGGGCTTATTATAACAAGTTATATAAAAGTAGCAAAAATGTTTTTAAACTACGCGTGCGCAGTGTTATAATTTGAGTGAATAAAAAGGAGCATATTATGTCACACAATGTCGTTGCAATGATTCTTGCAGGCGGCAAGGGGACAAGATTAGGTCTTTTAACTAAAAAAATGGCCAAACCTGCTGTCTCTTTTGCGGCTAAATACAGAATTATTGATTTCCCTCTTAGTAACTGCGCTAACAGTGGAATCAATACTATTGGTGTTTTAACCCAATACGAACCAACCCTTCTCGATAGTTATATCGGTAATGGTGAAAAATGGGGTTTCAATGGTGTCCATGCTCTCCTAACATCCATTGCCCCTCGTCAAACAGATGAAGGCGCTAACTGGTACAAAGGTACCGCTGACGCCATCACTCAAAACATTGAATTCCTTGATGATCTATCCCCAGATTATGTCCTGATTTTATCAGGTGACCATATTTACAAGACAACTTATAATGAAATGATTGATCTTCATGTTGATAGTGGTGCTGATGCCACAATCTCCGTTATTGAAGTTGATCCAAAAGAAGCTAGTAGATTTGGTATTATGGCGGTTGATAAAACTGACCGTATTACTGAATTCCAAGAAAAGCCAAAGAAACCAAAGAGCAATTTAGCCTCTATGGGTGTTTATGTCTTTACTTGGAAAGTATTAAGAAAATACTTAATCGCTGATAGAGATTTAGATACCAACCACGATTTCGGTGGTGATATCATTCCAGCGATGTTAAATGATGGTTTAAAACTTCAAGCCTATAGATTCAAAGGCTACTGGAGAGACGTTGGTACATTAGATTCCTTACACGAAGCTAATATGGACGTCGCTCTTGATAGAAGTGACCTACACTTCCATGGTGATAGAAGCACTAGAATTTATACTGAAGATACATATTCCTTACCTCATTATTTAGGTAGAGAAGCTTCCATTAAATCTTCGATTTGTAACCAAGGCGCTATCGTCTTAGGTAATGTTAATTCTTCTGTTATTTCTAACGAAGTCTTAATTGAAGAAGATGCGGTTGTTGATCGCTGTGTTGTTATGGAAGGTTCCGTCATTAAACGTGGTGCGAAAGTCTATAACGCAATCGTGGCCCCAAATACCACAATCGAAAGTGGTGTTGTGGTCAACGCAAATAGTAAAGAAATTGCCTTAGTCGGCGGAAAGGTGACTCACTAATATGGCAAAAGTCTATGGTTTTTGTAACTTACACGATGCTCCTTCATTAGGTAAGCTCACTGAAAAGCGTCCAATTGGTACTGTCTCCTTCTTAGGTAGATATGGCTTAATGGACTTCACATTATCCAATTTCTCTAACTCAGGCATTGATAATGTCGGTATCCTCGTGGATAAACATCTCCACTCTGTGGTGTCTCACGTGAGAGACGGTTCTATTTGGGTCAACAATACCAAACTTGGTAACCAAAGAATTTTCTATAATGAAAATGTTCCTAGTAGGAAGTTCAATACTGATGTTAATAATTTATTAAGTAATAGATTACACTTTGAAGATATCGATGCCGACTATGTCGTCGTCGCTCCTGCATTCTTTCTAATGTCTATCGACTTTAGAGACTATATTGAAAAACATATCGAATCAGGTCGTGAGATTTCTCTTATTTATAAGAGAGTGAAGAATGCGAAAGAAGAATTCTTAAACTGCGACGTTATTAAAACAGAAAACAAATTAGTGAAGAACTTCTCCATTAATATGGGTACGGCAAAAGACGCCATGATTTCTCTTGAAATCTTTATCTTCAACTATAAGACATTCTGTCAACTTGTTAACAAGACAAGAGAGATTTCCACTTTATTTAACATTCGTGACTTAGTCAATTACTGCGCCACAAATGGCTTATATGAAGTTAATGCTTTCTCTTTTGATGGTTATGTCGCTCCAATCTTAGACTTTGACTGCTTTGTTAAATACTCCATGGAATTATTATCTTATGAAATAAGAAAACAACTCTTCAAAGAAGATTGGCCAATTTATACAACTACGCACAATACTCCTCCAGCCTTATATGGTAGTAATGCTGAAGTAAAGAATTCATTCATCTCTAACGGTTCCACAATTAAGGGTACTGTTATTAATTCCATCCTTTCCCGTGACGTTGTCGTCGAAGAAGGCGCAGTGGTGAAAGACTGCATCCTCTTCAGTGGCACTAAGGTGGGTAAAGGTAGTCATCTCCAATATGTGGTCGCGGACAAGAAAGTCCAAATCAAAGAAATTAGAGATGTCGCTGGTGAAGAAGATCACTACATGTATATAAGTTTTGGAGCTAATATCTAACATGAAAATCGTAATGGTTGCTAGTGAGGCCCGTCCTTTCTGTAAGACGGGCGGTCTTGCTGATGTCGTTTATTCCCTTTCTAAAGAACTAGTCAAGATGGGGGAAGACGTCTCCGTATTTTTACCTTTCTATGATTCTATTCGTCGTCAAATATCCGATAAAGCGCTTAAGAAAGCGGCTTCTTTAAAGACACACATGTCTTGGAGAAAACAAAATGTCGACGTCTATCAACTAGAAAACGAAGGTATCAATTATTACTTTATTGAAAACCAACAATATTTCGAAAGAGGTCACATTTATGGTGACTTTGATGATGGTGAAAGATTTGCTTTCTTCACTATGGCGGTCAAGCAGTTCTTATTGAGCAAGCGTACTCGCCCAGATATTGTGCACGTCCATGACTGGCAAGCAGGCATGCTTCCATGCTTATTACGTGTGGATGAAGAATGTAGAGAAAAATTCGCTAAAACAAAATTTGTTTTCACTATCCATAATCCAGCTTTCCAAGGTTTAATGCCTAAGTTCACCTTAGGTGATTTCTATAACTTAACAGACGAATACTTTGATAATGGTTCTGTCCGTTTCAAAGATCAAGTCTCCACCTTAAAAGCGGGTATTGTTTATTCAAATAAAATCACAACCGTTTCTCCAACCCATCATCTCGAATTATTAACACCGGAAGGTGGTATGGGTTTAGATAACGTCCTACGTTATAGAGAATGGGATTTCTCTGGTATCTTAAACGGTATCGATTATTTAGAGTTTAATCCTGAAACTGATAAACAAATCGCTCAAGAATATACAGCGAAGAACTTAGTCAGTGGTAAGAAAGTTAATAAGGAAGCTTTATGCTACCAATACGGCATTAAGAATCCTAAAGCTCCTTTATATTCTTTAGTGACACGTATTACCTGGCAAAAAGGTTTTGATATCATCTTCCCTGCGATTGAAGAATTAATCGCTAGAGGCGCGAATATCTTCATGCTCGGTAGTGGTGAACACCAATACGAAGAAAAGTGGGAAGAATTAAAAAGAAAATATCCAGACCGCATTGGTCTATTTATCGGCTATAGCGATAACCTCGCACACAAGGTCTACGCGGCGAGTGACTTCTTTATCATGCCATCCCTTTTTGAACCATGTGGCTTAGGCCAAATGATTGCTCAAAGATATGGCACATTACCAATTGTTCGTAGAACAGGTGGCTTAAAAGACAGTGTTATCTGCTATGACGGAAATAACGCAGATACTAGTAACGGCTTTGGCTTTGATGCCTACAGTGTCTATGAAATGACACGTACCGCTCACTACGCTTTTGACGTCTACAATGATAAGAAATTGCTTCATCAATTGATGAAAAACGCCATGAATACTGATAATTCATGGTTGAAGAGTACCTTAGAATACATTAAACTTTATAAGGCGCTAGTTAGATAACTAGCACTCTTAAAGGAGTATGTATTATGGGATTCAATCATCGTGAAATCGAAGCCAAGTGGCAAAAGTACTGGGAAGATAATAAGACATTTAAGACTGATGTCTATGATTTTAGCAAACCTAAATTCTACGCATTAGATATGTTCCCTTACCCAAGTGGTGTGGGTTTACATGCTGGTCACCCAGAAGGCTATACCGCCACTGATATCGTTTGTCGTATGAAAAGGATGCAAGGCTATAATGTCCTTCACCCAATGGGCTACGACTCTTTCGGTTTACCTGCCGAACAATACGCTATCCAAACTGGTAATCACCCAGAAGGCTTTACCCAAAAGAATATTGCATACTTCACAAAACAATTAAAAGAACTCGGTTTTGACTATGACTGGGATAGAGTGATAGCCACAAGCGATCCATCTTTCTATAAATGGACACAATGGATCTTTAAAGGTCTATTCTTAGATGGCTATGCTAAATACATTGATATGCCAGTTAACTGGTGCGAAGAACTCGGTACTGTTCTAAGTAACGATGAAGTTATCGACGGTAAGAGTGAACGTGGTGGTTATCCAGTCATTAGAAAGAACCTTAAACAATGGGTTATTGATCAACCAAAATTTGCTGAACGCTTATTAGAAGGACTAGAAAGAATTGATTGGCCAGAAAGCACAAAAGAAATCCAAAGAAACTGGATTGGTAAATCCACTGGTGCGGAAATCAAATTCCAAGTCGCTGATAGTGATGAATCTTTCATCGTCTTTACCACAAGAGCGGATACACTCTTTGGTTGTACATACTGTGTTCTTTCTCCAGAACACGCTTTAATCAAAAAGATTATGAGCAAAGAACAAGAGAGTGATGTTCTTGCTTATATTGATGCCGCTAGTAAGAAGAGTGAAATCGAAAGAACATCTTTATCTAAAGATAAGACTGGTTGCTTCACAGGTGCATATGCAATTAACCCAGCGAACAACAAGAAAGTTCCAATCTATATTTCTGACTATGTCTTAGCTAGCTATGGTACAGGCGCCATTATGGCGGTCCCAGCCCATGATAGTAGAGACTATGCTTTCGCGAAAAAATATAACTTAGATATCATCCAAGTCTTAGAAGGTGGAGATATCTCTAAAGAAGCTTATGAAGAAGATGGTACTCACATCAATTCTGGTTTCTTAGATGGTCTTAACAAAGAAGACGCTATTAATAAGATGATTGCCTTCTTAAAAGAAAAAGGCATTGGTGAACAAAAAGTTAACTATAAATTTAGAGAATGGGTCTTTGCGAGACAAAGATACTGGGGTGAACCGGTCCCTATTGTCCATCTTGATGATGGCACAGTCCACGCTTTAGACGACGATGAATTACCATTAGTCTTACCAGAACTAGATGACTATAAAGGTCATAACGGTAAAGCGCCATTAGAAAACGCTACTGCATGGAAAGAATATAACCATAACGGCATTCACGGTAAACGTGAAACATCTACTATGCCAGGTAGTGCGGGTTCTTCTTGGTA
>CAMZGG010000002.1 GCA_947306345.1 uncultured Caryophanales bacterium | reverse complement strand
CTTATCATCAATAACTTTGAAACCATTTGATAGATAGTTAATGTTCATATGGTAAACATCTTTCTTATAGTAAGGTGATTGAGGTTCATTCTTTCTGTCATTATAAGGAATGTCTTTATTTTTCTTCTCCCATTTATGGTGAAGTGTCAAATATGACTTCCACGAACGATCTAAGATAGCTAAAATTTCTTGACTAGTTTGAGAAGGTAATGATTTATACCAAATATCATCTTTCAATCTTTTCTTTTGATCATACCAATTTGGCATCGTATCAAAGCCAAGGGATTTATATTCTTTTCTTTCATAATTACCAACGTTGAATAGCTTAGAAGCAGCGTATGTCAAATGGCCTAGGATAATCCCTAGTTTGTTATTAACTTTGATTTCAAATTGGTAAGTAAGTAGCATAGTATTTATTAAAAAAGACATGAAATGATTTAAACTAATTCCATATCCTTTATCCTATTTATATTATATCAATTTATTGATATAAACACAACAAAAACAGTTTAAAAAACATTGATTATAACTATGCTTATTTACTTTCATCTCGGCAGTTGAACAACCGAGGATTCCCGTTTAGATTCCTAAAAGTTTACACTCTTCCTTAGAAAAAAGATACCGAATTAATCGATATCTCTTACTTTTCTAGTGGTTCTGGTTTAAGGATATAGGCCACGTTATCCGCAGCATCCGCGACGCAGCGGAACTGGATCTTCAGCTTGACCTTGTTACCATCTTTATCAAAGACACTAAGTATTCTTTCAAATTCCTTGTGCTTTTCCGCTAGTTGGAGAGCTTCTTTATTCATCTCTAAGACTTGTCTTACGTTAACGCAGCGTTTGAGGAAGGATGTGTTATTAAGCTCTGCTTCTAATTGTGCAGGAGTGATGCCTAACAAGTCACTTAAGTTATGGGAAATAACATTAAATCTGAACTTCTTATTGATAATGCTGACGAGAATCATGTTGTCTCTTGAGTGTTCAGCGATTAACTTCTTATCTTCTTTTAAGTTAGCGAGTTCACTATCGTTTGTGGCGGAACCATAAAATAGTTCTCCGCCTTCCTTCTTGCCAAGGTAGTAGAAATGTAATCTAAAGGACATCAGGCCACCATCACTACGATGGAATCTAATTGTGGTGATAGAACCAGATAGACGATTGTCTATCGCTTCTTGTAACGCCGCGAATAAAGCTGGGCGATCTTCTTCTGGAGTAAATGTTTCAATGTTTTCAAGTCTTTCAGCGAAATCTGGGACGTCAACCGCTTGATAGAACTGTTGGTTATAACGAACGATATCAACATGTTCGCCATCCCATGAGTAGAAGGCTACCGCACCGATAATGTTGTTTAACATTGAATCAGAATAGATATTCTTATCAAGGAACTCTCTAATACGTAATTGTTCATTAGCTTTAACGACAAAGCCACGGCTATCAACGATGTCTTCCTTAGATAACAATTTTTCAAATTCTTCGCGAGGCATTGGTCGATAGAAATAATAGCCTTGAATATATCTACAACCTAATTCCATTAGGAAGTCACATTGTTGTTTGGTTTCCACACCTTCCACGATGATTGGCAAGCCCATGACTTTCGCCATATTAACAACAGATTCAATAACACGAATGCCTCTTTCATAGTCAGCACCTTCAAGTTGTAAGAAAGAAGAGTCTAGCTTAATAGCGTCTAACTTGATGGATGAAAACATGTTAAGCGAAGAGTAACCACTACCGAAATCATCCATTAAAACTGCGAAGCCATCCGCACGTAAGCGCTTGACGATATCTTCGATGATATTCGCTGTTTCTGCATAAGCAGATTCAGTAATTTCCACTTTGAAAAGTTTGTGTGGAATTTGATATTTATCCACTAAATCATGGATGTATTTTGGAATGTCAAAATTATAGACATCAATACGAGAAACGTTGATGGAAACTGGAACACCAATGTGGCCTTTATCTAACCAGTTCCTTAAAGCTTTGCAAACCTTTTCCCAGATATGTTGGTCAAGATCAGTAACGAAGTTATACTTTTCTAGAACTGGAATAAAATACTTTGGAGGAACAACTGTTCCATCTTTCTTAACCCATCTAGCTAAAGCTTCAGCGCCAACAATCTTTCCTGATTTAGCGTGACACTGTGGTTGTAAGTAGAAGGTGACTTCATCATTCTGCATAGCAGTCATGAATTCTGAAAGAACACGATACTCATGCTCCGCGGAGAACTGCATATCAGAGTTGTAATAGCAAATTCTGTTTCTAACATTTCCTTTGGCTTTAGTGGCAGCAATACTAGCTCTATCGACAGCGTCCATGAGCATCATATCTTTCTCTAATAAAGCCACACCAATGACTGGTAAGAAACCGGTTGTTAGGCCAAAAGAGGCGATAAGGTCGCGAATATGCTCGTATAAAAGCTGGATTTTTTCTTTATCAAAATGGGCTAAAGCGGCGAAGTCATCTTGACCGAAATAACCAGCGATACCATCCTTATGAAGCTCACTTTCAGTTAGTTCCGCACCGATTTTCGCCAATAAGAAATTGCCTTGTTCACGACCAAACCATTCATTAAAGAATTTGAAGTGTTCGATATCGATAAAGAGCACGCACCACTGTTTCTCTGGATCATTCTTAACCATCTGTTCCGCTTTAGCGAAGAACTCTTTGCTAGTGTATAAACCTGTGATTTGATCACGGCCAGTAGAGATAACACCTGATTCATCATTAAAGGTAGCAATCTTCCTTGTCATCATGTTATGGATGTCAAAGACATAGATTCTAAACATGCCTGGAGGAATGCCGTTTTCTTCGCCAGTAATGACGCACTGTTCAACGTAACGATAGTCGCCATCTTGTAATTTATATCTAAATTGAGCGAAGTTAAAGTTAGGAATTCTAGCATTAGCTAGACGTTCAGTGAAACCATCGAGCTTCATTAATGTCCAATAAGCACCAAGGTCTTTTGGATGGACAATGTGTTTAGCGGTGAAATTCACTAATTCCTTGAAGGATGCATCAACGTTAGGAATGAAATATTTGCCTTCAACATGGTAGAACTGTTTATATGTATCATTTGCTAAGTCAACTTCAATAATTTCATCGCATGATGAACTATTTAAAAGATTGATTAAAGAACGCTTATCATGTTCGTAGAACATTTCATAGAATTCCATACGTGACATAGATTCAGAAGCAGATGTTTCTTTTTCTTTTACTTCTTTTGTCTCGCCAGTTTCCATATCTTTGAGTTTCTTCTTCCTAGAATACATACGCTCATCAGCGCGAGTGAAGATTGATCTTAAGGAATGGTCTTTGCCTGGTACGTAATCTGCGAAACCAGCGGCAATAATTGGTTCATGTTTGCCAATATTTGATTCAATGATGTTATTGAATGTTTCTAGTAAGTAATATCTTTTATTAAAATCCGCACCATCAACGAACGTAGCGAATTCGTCACCACCGATACGATAGATGATTTGGTTCTTAAACACTGATTTAATGATTTTGACTGACTTGATGATATAATCATCACCTTGCTCGTGACCGTAAGTATCGTTAATCTTCTTTAATTCATTTAAGTCAAAGATGAAGAGACATATGTCACCACTATTTTTTTCACGAATTGATAGGTCGATACTTTCTTCACGTTCAACGTAAGCGTGCTTATTTCTAATACCAGTTAATGGATCTTGATACGCTAATTCTTTTGTAGCTTCTAATTCTTGGCTCTTTTCTTGTTCTCTAGCGGAAACTTCGCTAATTGATTTTTGATAATCAGCTTGTTCAGTTCTAACGATAAACATATGAACGAGAATCATACAAACCAAATGGCCAAACGAATATAAAGGAAGATTTGGATAAAGAATTTGTAAAAAGATACAAACACCCATAGCAATGCCAACAAAGGCGATTGTAAGGTATCTTGCCTTACGATAATTCTTATTCAAAATAGCGCGAACAAAGGCAAATAGCGATGTGACCAAATACATCGCCATAAGCGATGTGAAATAACCATATCGGCCTGGTTGAGGATCATATTCACCATTCGCATAAGAGAACAGGATTGGATTGAAAAGATTAACAATGACTAGCACTACACCCGCTAAAAGGATAATATAGGCTATGCTTAAAACGATATTAGATATGATTTTATTCTCTTCTAAATATTTGGCGGTGAAGCGTAACCAAACGGTCGCACCAAAAGCCATCGCCACGAAGAAGACGGAAGTATCGATTGTTGCTGGTATTTTATTTGGCAAGGAATCAAATATGCCCCATAAGACATCCGCAGTAAAGAAGACAAAGTTGCAGGCAACAACAACTTTATATGCACGGAAAATATCACGGTTCATGACCTGATATTTTTTGTTTAGGAAAACATCCCAGTTAATGATTGCGCCGATAATAAGGGCAACAATTGGTATTAATGAGTATGCCATATTATTAATTTCATGATAGCGCACTAAAACGCGCATATCAATTGCACACATACATAGCCAGACACGAGAAAAAACAATTTATTTAGAATGTATCTTATATAGTTTTACATTGAAAAAAATTACTTTTTTAAATCATTAACCGCTTTTATAACTAGCTCTTTAATCTCGTCTGGATCTTCAGAATCAATTAAAAGCATTGGTTTAGCGGAAGGATATGGGATCTGTTCTTTTAAGTTATATTCCTTCAGAGAAGGAACGTTTTTAATAAGGAATCTATTGTCATAGACACCACCAAAAAGGATGCCGTCTTTATAAAGCATAAATTCACCCATCATTTTCTTATAGGTGATGCCTCTAGTTTCTCTTAATAGTTCTAAGACAAATTGTAAATAATCGTTATTACTAGCCATAATTCGATTTTATTATTTCATATATCCAAAATATAAGGAACAAAAAACGGCATTGATTTAATGCCGTATTTTTTATGGATTTTGAATATCCGTTCTATACTTTATAAGAAGTTATCAACAAAGGATATGTTGCCTAATCAGAATAGTTAGGATTAATGATTTCTCCAACAACGAGTGGAACCTTGCTAGGAACAATGGTTCCATCTACCAAGACACTCTTTTCGACTTCAAAAACATATGGATGATCTAATGTTAATTCAAATTCTTCATATTCTGGATACCAAGGCGCAGATGTCACTTCCATTCCTGAGATAGTGACAGAACATGAATAAAAACCATCATAATTAAATTTCATTACTGAGAACTGTTTTAAATAATCTAGAAACATGCCAAAGCCATTATTTGCTTTAGCAATGCGTTCACCAGCGCCTCCTTTTGTGATAATCGGTAAAATATCAGATAAATCGCCATGATCTAATTCAGCGACATTATCAAGAGAGAAATATGGGGCGTTAATTGTGACGTTATGGTAGAAGGTATCTTGAAGTTGATTATCTTGGTCATAATAGCTAGATTGCTTTAGATGATAATTGTTATTTAATACATCATTGAGAATCGAACTAGGAAGAGCGTTTTTATCGTTTGGTAAGAAATACTCGATGAATAAACTGCCACCTATAGACATTCTTGAACCGTAGAAATTATCATTTTCGTAAACTGAACTACCATCATAGATTTGAGTAATGTAATCTACTTTTGATGTATCACCATTATTGGTGTAGTCCATTTTATGATTTCCGCTTTTGTATTGTTCCAAATATATTTGCTTCGCTTTTTCAGGGAAATAATCCAAGCAATAATAAGTCGACATTACATTTATAGCGGAAGGATTCTCATCATCAAGCTTGATTTCTGGTACGGGCATGTCTTTTAAACCATTTTCCTTTAAATATTGATTAGCGGTATTGCTAGTCAAAGCCTCGTAATATAAAGATGCATCAAACACTTCTTCTAAATCTTTATAAAGCTGTTCGTCTTTTTCTTTGATTAAAGACACTTTATCAGGATTGAACCATACTGAATTAAGGTTATAGCCACCAACGAGTTTATCGTCTTTATTTTTAAATAATGTGCCCATAGTCGAAACAATTTCTTTAACAGATGTTCTTAATTCATCCATATCTTTTAGTTCTAAATATGATAAGACATCATTTCTCGCTTCATCGTTGGATATCGCTCCGGTAATGGCTAAACATATATATGCATCTGGAATGGAAATACCCAAACTCTCTTCTTTTTCCTTGTTGTTTGCTGACATCATTAGTGAGGCAAACTTTTTAGCAAAAGAAGTATATGAATCATATGTTGTGCTTGAGATGTTGTTGTTTCTCACTTCAGAGATTTTTGCCAACTTAGGCGTAGTCAATCTATGGCTTTGAAGGCTTGAAATATTGGTTTGTGAAAGAGGAAGAATAACGCCTAACGCCACTATTGAAGCTAAAACAACACTACCAACAGGGATAGATATTTTTGCCCAAAGAGGAAAATGATGTTTTTTCTCATAAGGATTTTTGACTATTTGATCTAAATTGTCATCAATTTGTTGAATCCTTTTTTTCATTCTTTTTTCAATACTCATAATAGTTCCTTTCTTAGTTTATCCATCGCTCCGCTATAAATCCTTCTCGCAGAAGATTCTGGAACGCCGGTCTCTTCCACTATTTCATTCCAAGAATAGGAATAAATAACACGAAGATAAACTATGATTGTTTCTTTGTTAGATAAGAGAGGTTCAATCATATTAAGAATGGGATTAATTCTATCTTCTTCTCCGTATATGTCATCAATCACATCGGAAGAAGGAATATCCCTATTCTTTTTTAGAAAATTAATGGCGTGGTTTTTGGCAACAGTGCATAGAAATGTTTTAATTTTGTCCGGATCTTTTAATTCCTCTCTATGTTCGACTGCTTTAAGGAATGATTCGCTCAAAATATCATCACAATCGTCTTGATTATTAACATAAGTTGCAATAACAAAATACATTAGATTTTTATATTCTAAATACACTTTTTCTATTGCTTCTTGTTTACCGTTAATGAAGCCAATTGCTGTATGTTTTGAGATTGCCATTAACTTCCTCTCACCTATTAAGACATTTAAAGAACGAAAAACCGCTCAAATATTTTAAAAAAGTATAGCACAAAAAAAGCCAATCCTTTGTAGAATTGGCATTTCTTGAAATGTTTGGCTTAAACTTCCTATTTTGATACAATTGTACCCTTCAAGAGATTTTTTGTACCCTTTGAGTCAGTTTTTGTACCCCTGTTTTTAGACTTCTTAGTTCTTATCGCCACCCCAAAAAGGATCCTCTAAATCACCAGATTCCGTAATGATATCATCATTAGTGAATTCAACAATTTCTAAGACGGGTTTTTCGAATTTCTTTTTGTCTTCCATAAACTTTACTCCTTATAGGTCGGCTAAGTGTTTAAGTGATCCACCTAGTGAATCATTGTCGTAGTTAGGACCATCAAGTAAATCTTGAGCGAGATCCTTAACTGATTTTCTAACTTCTTCCATGAAGATGACACCATCATCTTGGGTAATAATAAATGCAACTGAGGCATAAACTGTTTTGAAATTGGCGTCAGACACACTTCTACGGATGTTCCAAACATAATAGTCATCCTCTACGCCTTGATAATTAGAATCTTCATATAAAACTGGCATAGTGTCCGGATTTGGAGTGACTTCATAGGAATGAATCTCTACATTAGGATTGGAGTTCGCTGTAGCATAATAGCTCTTTAACTTATTAGCGCCTAAGTAGGCATCTGTGGAATATAATTCGCCATATCCAACGATGATGGATTCTTGGTCTAAAGCGTTCCATAAACTTTGAGGAATAATGCCGCCAAATCTAACATTCACATCAGTGAAAGTGAAGTTACCTTCACCATCTTTAGAATAGTGATACGCTAATGAGGAACGTGTATTTAAGCTTTCTGCAGTCGAAATTACAAGATCTTCCCAAATTGCATATAGAGTTATATTGCCTGTGACTTCGAAGAGTGTTCCTGGTTGGAGATGGACGCCAGCACCATCAGCACTAGTATTCCACTCTTTAAATTGATGATAATCTTGCGGCACGAAGCCATTATCTCTTAAAACAACTTCTTGTTCAGCACTTGCTGTTTGGTTTGGCGTATTACCAGATTTGCCGCCATTAATGTTGTACGTAATTGTGTATTGATTCCTGACCCAGCGCAAATAACCAGTTTGCCCATAAGTTTGTTGAATCCAAGTTAATGTGTGGTAATTGCTTCCAGCAGCAGAAATAGTAATATAACTGCCAAAATTGTCTTTATATTTCCAAGCTATATTGCTAAAAACGTTAACATTATCTGGGATAGTTACAATCGATTCATCAAATTCAACATTTACTGGATATACTGAAGCATTGTTTTCAGAATAACTATAGTTACTTAAGGTAATACCACCTACACGTTGACTATAGATTTTTGGAGTAACTCTAGCGTTTGCGCCATATAAAGTGATTAATGGAGAAGTATTAGCACCACTAACATTTACCACCTCTAAAGACACACCTTTGTTGACGCCTTGAAGTGTTCCATAGTTATAAATTCTTCCGCCAACATTAGTAATCGCTGGTTGATTAACATCTGTTGCTATTACAGAAGCACCATCTTGAACAGTAAAAGTAGTTCCTTGGTGCATATAAACAGTTCTTCCGGATGAGAAATTTTTGATTTGAACTCCAGATTGAATATTGGCTTGACAGGTATATCCATTTGTTTGAGTTGGATCAATGTATAAAACAGCATTTGAACAATAAGCATTAATCTTGCCACCGGCAACCGTACTTTTGATTGTTAAATTAAGGTTGGAATCAACAGCACCTGCAGCAAATGCAAGATACCAAGCTACTGGACTATCTTGGCTACCGATTGTTAATGTATGTCCGTTCAAATCAACCGTAACAGAACCTGAAGTAAGCCAAACGTTACATTGTGTTTCTGTAGTATCTCTAAGAAGCTTAATGCCATAAGATTGAGCAGATCCTTTTTGATCGAGAGCCTCCTTTGTTGTAGCGAAATATTCGTTTGTGTATAAACTTTGCCAAGCTTCACCAGCAGCTTCCACTCTTGTTGGTTTATTAGCTTCTTTGAATGCTAAAGCACTACTTCCAATACAAAGCGATAAGGCTAAAGTAAAAATGCCTAATCTAAAAATTTTTTTCATATAGATTACCTCTTTTATGCAATCGTAATAGCTGGAACATCGTTACCTGTTTTAAAAGATGTTGTCTCAAGTTTTGCCCAACTTGTATCGCCATCGCTTGTGGTCGCGGCATATTGATAGATACAAATACCTAATTCCTTATCAACATAGTATTCGTGATCAATACTGACTGTAGCAACAGCGCGGTGATATTTATATTTCAAAACATCTCTTCCGGCATATTTACCAGAGCCATTTGATGCAAAGCCTTCATTAGCGAAATAGTTGTTGGCTTTGTAAAGATAGTCGGTTTGGCTAGCAAACATTTCCTTATATTGTGATTCACCAATATTAGCGATTAAAACAGACCATGTTTTTGCTTCACTGTCATAGGTGAGCGAAGAACAAACATTATTTTCTAAACGATAGCCTACACCATAACCATCTTCATCGATAAGCCACCAAGCATTGCCTTTCATGCCTAAAGTGAATGATGTATTAGCGGTACCATCGCTTTCAGAACCAACAGTGACTATTTCAAAACCGGTATCTTTCCCATAAGCCATTAACTTATCAATAGATTCGGTTTTGTCGAAGATGGAATCATCATCGCCTTGATTATTGCTGTTGGCATTACCATTCGAATTGTCACCAGCATTTTGACTTGAATCACCATCGCCATCACCACCACCTAAATTACTCATTAGGGCGCTTAAATCACAAGCAGTTAACGATAAAAGCAGTATTGGGAAAACAATAAAAAGTCCCTTTTTCATAGAATACTTCTCCTTATTATTTAATTTATATTTATTGTAATTAAGGTTATTCTAGCAGTCAAGCGCCCTAAATTATAGATTGTAAATCTATTTATAGGAGTCAAAGATTTGAGTATGATGGCTTGTTTCACGTGTATAAATCTTAATAGATATAGAATAAGCAGAAATGAAAAATTCTGACAATTTCTTGCCAGAATCATTCTTTTTTTCGATGGCGGAGTAGGAGAGACTCGAACTCTCGCACCAGTTACCCGATCTACTTCCTTAGCAGGGAAGCCCCTTCACCAACTTGGGTACTACTCCAGAGCGAACGCTCCTTATATTAACATAAAGAGCGAACGAAATTAAATAATAATTTTGAAAAATTAATATGCTTTCGCGAACAAGACAACCTTTTTGGCTTTCTTACCACAGATTGGACATGTTTCTGCGAAGGCCATTTGATTAAATGGAATGCAACGTGCTGTCGCAGTTGTGAGTTCTTTAATCTTGTCTTCACAAGCTTGGTCACCACACCACATCATCTTAGCGTAGCCACCTTTTTCCATGGCTTTATTGAATTCATCCATATTGGTGACTTCGGTGACATGGTCAAGTAAGTACTTATAAGCTTTTTCATACATTTCTTGATGGACTTGCTTGAATAATTGAAGGACAGTTTCCACCATTTCTTCTTTCTTCACGGTAATCTTACGACCATCGTGACGAACAGCGATTGTCACGACACCCGCTTCAATGTCTCTTGGACCGATTTCAATACGGAGTGGGACACCTTTCATTTCATATTCAGAGAACTTCCAGCCTGGTGTCTTATCAGATTCATCTAATTTAACACGCACGCCTGCGTCTTTTAACAATTTTTCTAATTCTCTAGCGGCAGGAATGACGCCTGGTTTTTGTTGAGCAACTGGAATAACCACCGCTTGGATTGGGGCAACATATGGTGGTAAAACTAAACCATTGTCATCACCATGCACCATGATAATAGCGCCTAATAATCTTGTGGAAACGCCCCAAGATGTTTGATGTGGATTATATAACTTACCATCTCTACCTTGGAATTTAATTCCAAAAGCTTCAGCGAAGCCTGTACCAAAATAGTGAGTGGTACCACTTTGTAAGGCTTTACCATCTGGCATTAAAGCTTCGATAGAGTATGTTTCCATCGCACCAGCGAATTTTTCTTTATCGGTCTTTCTACCTTTAGTGAAAGGAACCGCTAAGATATCACGACCTAAATCATCATAGATTTCTAACATCTTTAATGTTTCAGTTCTGGCTTCTTCTTCGGTTTCGTGCATAGTATGGCCTTCTTGCCATAAGAATTCCGCACCTCTTAAGAATGGACGGGTAGTCTTTTCCCATCTCACGACTGAGCACCATTGGTTATAAAGTTTTGGTAAATCTCTATAAGAGGAGATGATTTTAGCATAGTGTTCACAGAATAATGTTTCACTTGTTGGTCTAATGATTAATGGGTCATCAATCTTTTGACCACCACCGATATCGGCGATTAAGCATTCTGGAGCGAAACCTTCAACGTGATCCTTTTCTTTTTGTAATAAAGAAGTTGGGATAACAGTTGGCATGTAGACATTTTGGTGTCCGGTTTCTTTAAATCTTTTATTTAAGTAGTTTTGTATTTCTTCCCAAATGGCGTAACCATAGGGACGATAAATAATGAATCCTTTAACGGATGAATAATCCATTAATTCAGCTTTACGGCATACGTCTGTATACCATTGGGCGAAATCGTCTTCTTGACGAGTAATCGCGTCATTTTTAATTTGGCCTTGTGCCATGATGTTTATCCTCCTCGGCGACGGGTATTATCCATCGTCATTAACTTTTCAATCTTCTTTCTATCTAGTGGTAGGAGCATGTCGTTACTAGAAGAGATTGTTTCAGAAGAAACGATGCTCACACCTGATTTGATAATCAGTTCTATTGCTTGCCAACCTTCTAAATCGGTGGCGATAATAGGTCGATGGTATTTGAGAAGTGATTCGATGAGAGAGTGAATTGATAATCGTACACGATTATTCTTTTTAATTTCACCAATCATCATCGAGCCAGCGACGAAGTAATCGAAGTTGTAATAGACACTTGGGTCTAATAACAAGTTCTTATCTTTCATTAACATAGCGAGTTCGAAGTGACCACCTCTAAGCTTCTTAAGGGAATCGTTTAATAATTCCAAGTTAGAAGCGTTCTCGTTAATCTCTTGTTCATTAAACACAAGAACAAGATGGATGGTTTTGCTTTGTGGGATTTGAGATAAAATCTCATACATGTGGTCGATATCTTGTAAAGATACGAGCATGAACAATCTTAAATCATCTTCTTGTTTTTCACTAGCAAACTTTGGAATAACGTAGCGGGAGATCATCGCAAAGAAGTCTTTACTCTTACCCACTTTCGCAGCGTATTTGCTCATTTCTGCGAAAGACGCAAATGGAGAGTCATACGCTTTGATGTATTCGAAGTAACCAATGGTTTTGCATTTATTGACATCAAAGATTGGTCTGAACAAATAACGTAAAGAGTTAGGTCGCATAAGGTTTTCGACTTCTTCTCTATAACGGTCGATTTCAATAAGAGGTGCAGCTTGCTTTTGGTAAAGCAATATTTCTTGGCCGTGATGTTGTGCGGACATACACGCTTCTTGCGCTTTAACCACCATCGAATCGAAGTCTTGGTAGTATTGAGCGTTTTCCACTACACCAATGGAGAAATTGATGGAATCGGCGAAGCCGTTAACACCAATACACTTCTTAATGTTATGCGCCATAGATGTCGCTAGAACCATAGCCTCATCACGACTGGCGATTCTTAAATCAAATAGTAATAATTCGTTTTCACCACCATCGATGATTTGTCTAGAGACACGTGGATTACTGGCATATGGATAAATGGCGTTTTTCAATGTCATAATCATGTAGCGTTCAATCTTATCATTTGATAAGAATTTTTGTCTAATATAGTAGAAACGAATGGCAAAAGTGAAACCCTTTAAGCTCTTTTCTTTAAGAATTAAGGATTCCATTGTGCTTCTTTTAACCACACCAGTGAAGAGCGCTTTCTTCTTCTTTTTGTTTGTGGAGTTGTTTGGTGTGATGTATTTAAGGATGAAGGATTCTAAGTGAATGATGCCTTCGTTTGGATCGTATTTGAGAAGTTTTAGGAGTGAGAAATATGTGCTACGACCATGGTTAAGAAGGACGTCTGCTTCAACATATTTATCAGCATTTCTATAGTCAGTACAGATGTCAAAAATCCAGGATTTGACCTTGTCAATGTCGTTAGCGTGGAAATGAGAATAGAAAGAATTAATGTCGATTTTTTTCTTGTTTCTTAAGTCAGAACGGTTGAAATAAACAACGGAATTATTCTTTGGATCAATAATGTAAATTCTGAGTGTTGTGGCTTCCGCTTGGATACGGTTGTCATAACCTTTATCTTTGTTTGTGGAAAGGAAGAAAGTCACTAACAAACCAATCGTAAAAAACACCAACACTAATGTGATGATGAAGAATGATTTGAACTGGATGTTGTTAAAATTAAACCACTCCATACCTGTCTATTATACTTTGGTTGAATGAATTTGACTAGATGTCCAAATTCAATTAAATAAAGTTTCAATTGGTCAAACTTTTGGTATAATTACACTTACGGAGGAATACCCAAGCGGTTGAAGGGGGCAGTTTCGAAAACTGCTAGGAGGCGCAAGTCTCGCATGGGTTCGAATCCCATTCCCTCCGCCAAATTAAGAAAAAACCTAGCGAGTTGGCTAGGTTATTTTTTTATCTAATATAGGTTAATTTTATTCAAGTGGTTTGATATAGAAGTTACCATACACTTGTTTGAGCGGTGTGACGGCGATGAAGGCGTGTTCATCAACCTTCTTAGCAACATTAACAACTTTCTTTGTTTCACCAGAAGAAACCGCCATCCAAAGAACGATCTTTTCTGCACCAGAATAAGCACCATGTCCATTAATTATCGTTGCTGAGTGTGGGAAGTTAGCAATAATAATCTCTGGCATATGAACCTTACTGGTAATGATTTGAATAAGCATTTTCTTATTCCTTAAATTAATAGCGTCAATAATAAGACCCACAAGCATCAAATAGATGATGGAGAAGAAGATAGAATATAAGGAATAAATATAGTTTCCAGTCTGCACACCTTTTAGTAAAGCGTAGGTTGTAACGATAAAGGCATTAATGATGACACCATATTTACCAATTTGAGTTGATTTTCTAGTGGCAATATAGCAGGAAACAATATCAATACCACCACATGAAATACCACCTACGAAAGCGAGCGCACTAGCTAAGCCTGTACATATAGCCGCAAAGATGACACGCACTAGGATGGTATTGAGTGGGTGATTAATATAAGTCATGATGCCTTCTGCACTATCGTTGAATGAAAATTCCGCCACTGTTTGACCAACATGGTTTTGTGAGAATATCCAAATAAATATAGATGATAACGCAACATTAATCGCGGTGAATAATGAGAAACGTTTACCAAGCTTTAAGAAACTAAAGACTAATAAAGGCACGTTTAACAAAGAGTAGCCAATCGCTTGCACTACGTTAGCGCCTACTGGCTTGCCTGTGATAAATTCAATGCATAACGCGATAACTTGAGAAATACCAGATACACCACCAGTAGCAAGAACGAATCCGTCCTCGGTAGCAGGAGATGTAAAGCAAGAGAAACCAAAGGCGAAAATTAAAGCCGCTACTGCAGCAATAAAAAAGCCGCCGAGGTACTCTAAAACGGTTTTAAAGATATAGTGATCGAACAAGAAGTTTTCAATTTGTTTTTTAATGCGTTCTGTCTTTGTTTTAATCATCGCGACATTATTGTATACCTTGTTTTAGAAAAAACAACAAAATATGATTGTTAAGTGCATTTTTTCTAGTATAATGGAAAACGTTGCGCACCCTAAGTGGGCATTGATCAAAACACAATTGATTAACAATTGTTATTGAAATCGAAAATATTGAGTGATAAGATTATCACGCTATATGTAAATATAGGAGGCTTATAACATGGTAGTATTAAGAGCAATCGGTGGATTTTTCGCGAGAATCGGCCGTTGGATTAAAGAAACAGCATGGATCCAACCATTATTAATCGTTGGTGCCATCTTCGCAGTCATCTTCTCTATTCCACACATTATTAAAGGTGTGAGTAGCTGGTTCGATGAAAGTGATAACGCAAACAAATTCCTCACAAGATATCGTTTAGATTTAAAAGATGCTAACGTTGTCCCAGATGGTAAATATGTTGGCAAATCCAAGGTTGATGAATTCTTCACATATGTTGAAGATGCTAACGTTGACAAAATCAAATCAACTTATGGCGAAAGATTCTTTGTTGCCTTTGTTAAAGATGATAGCAGCAGTAAAGATTTATACGGCGGCTTAAAAACATTCAAAGATAAATGGGCTGCAAAAGACCAAGAATTCGTTGGTATCAATAAAGATGCATTAAAAGGTGAATTCAGACTCCACACCATCTACGTTGACTCCACAGTTGATGTTGACAACGAAGAAATCAACTTATTCGATGAAGTTTGGACAAACCACTACACCTTATTCGAAACAATGGCTAGCAGCAACTACTTAGAAACAACATACTACGCTGTGAATAGAGGCTACAAAGTTGCTGATTACGAAAGTGCATTCATTTCCGATAATTCAGATGCTTGCCCAATGAGTGCTCCACTCGTTATGTACTTCGACTTCAGTGAAGACAATCCATTAAAGGACAATCAAAAAGTCGCAGGCTTAAGTGACGTGATCTTCTCCGTTGAAGGTTCTACAGATCTTGAAAGAGCACGTACATTAAAGAACTGTTGGTCACACACCGACAAGTTTGGAAAACTCATGAAGAACTAACCGCTTATGCGGTTTTTCTTTTATACTATATGTATATGAAAGAATTATTTGTTAAACATCCATTAAGTGAACAATGTGTGGCTTTAACCACTACTACAGCTTTAGGTAACCTTGCTTATCAAGTTGATGAAGGAAAAGATGTTAAAGAACACCGTAACCTATTAGCGGAACTTCTCTTTATTCTTCCTAATAGATTTACTTATGTGCATCAATCTCATAGCGACAAAGTGATGAAAGTCACCCCTAGTGATTTCGGTAAAGGTAAAGATAGTTTTGAAGATGGTATGGAATGTGATGCCTTATATACATATGAAAAAGGCGTTCCTCTATGCATTTTCCATGCAGACTGTGTTCCTATCTTCTTTATTAACGAAAAGGCTTCCTTAGTGGGCATTGTTCACGCTGGCTTTAAAGGTACGATGAAACATGTCGCCTATAAAGCTATTAATGAAATTATTAATAATGAAAAATTAAATATAAAAGATTTCAAATTCTTTATTGGCCCATTCCGTCAACCAAAGTCATTCGTCGTTGATGAAATAGCCAAAGACACAATTATTGAAGCAGGATTTAAATTAGCCATCAAAGACGGTCATTTTGATAACGGACTCGCTAATGTGATGGATTTACGTAAGTTAGGCGTTAAAGACTCACAAATCGTTGTTTCTGACTATGACACTGTCAGTGATGATAGATTCTATTCTGCATATTTAAAAACACCAGTGGGAAGACTGGTGTCATTAATCTATTTAAAATAATTTATTTTAATCTTTTAAGAACCGAAGCGGGAACAAGGGAAGAAACATCCACACCACTTTGATATAGTTCCATAATCATCGAAGAGTTGATGAAGGACTTTTCCGCTTTACTCATCAAGAACACTGTATCGATAGAAGAATCAATAAAGTCATTAGCAGACGCTAAAGAGAATTCATATTCGAAGTCAGTAACCGCTCTTAAGCCACGGATTAAGTGATTCGCGCCATGCTTTTTAGCGTATTCCACAGTTAAGCCAGTGGAACTATCAACTTCCACACGTGGGTCATTAACTGCTTCCTTAATCATCGCCACTCTTTCTTCAGGAGTGAATCTTGCCTTCTTTTGGTCATTATAGGCTACGAGCATAATAACCTTATCAAAGATATTAAGGGCTCTTTTTAAAATTTCTAAATGACCGTTAGTAATTGGATCAAAGCTTCCTGGATAAATTGCAACTTTCATGGTTACCTCCAATAGATGAAGACCTTTATTTCTCCATAATGGTATTCTTTCTTCTTATTATATTCAATATTTTCTAAGTTCACATTACGATTAGCCTCGATGACAATAATCGCGTTTTCATTTAATAAATCCTTAGATATAAGTAAATCAACGATTTGTTGATATTGGCCTTGTTCATAAGGCGGATCTAAAAACACTAAGTCAAACTTTTGACCTTTGTTTTTAAATTGTTCTAAGGCATTGACATCTTTATCTTTGATAATTTGATATTCATTATCATTAATCTTTAGATTATTTATATTATCCTTAATTACTTTAATAGCGAGATTAGAGACATCGACGAACGCACAAAATTTAGCGCCTCTAGATAAGGCTTCTAAACCCATCGCACCACTACCGGCATAAAGGTCTAAAGCATTAAAATTATCGATATTATTTAACGCTGAAAATATCGCTTCTCTGATACGGTCTTTGGTCGGTCTTGTATGTTCCATATCATCAGGAAAAACGATTAAACGATGACGATATTTTCCACCCACTATTCGCATTTTGAAGCCCTCTTTTCGTGTTGATGCAATGATAAATCATTGAATAAGATTTCATTTATTTGAAAATAGAGGTCTCTAACTTCACTATAAGCCTTGAGATATTCCTTGACTAAAGGATGGTTATCAAGAGCCTCTTTTTTGACAAATAATTCGTGTTGATATTTCTTAATTTCTGGTGAGTTATTAGCGTAATGATTAAGAGCGTCACTATAGGCAGAGACCGCTAAATCTTTTTGATAAGAAAGCGCCATGACTTCCTCATTTTCATTCATTTGCTTTTCTAATTTATTTAAACGGATAATTCGTTCATCATTATCCAATAAATCTTTTAATTCACCAGCCAGTAAATAAATGTTGCTAACCATGCACTTATTATATACAATTATTCGTCTGACATAAACTTTATTTATGTCGATAGATGTGTTAGTATATGCCTATGAAGTTCAAAATCATTAAAGATAGCAACCCAATTATGAAGAAAAAGTCCCTTCCAGTGGACTTCCCTCTTTCTAGTGAAGATAGAGAAACCTTGGATTGGATGCTCGACTATTTAAAGAAATCACAAGATGAAGATTACGCGAAGAAACACAATATCCGTCCAGGTATTGGTTTAGCGGCTATTCAAATTGGTCTTCTTAAGAGAATGTTTGTCATCTATTACGGAGAAGGTGAAGATTTAGTTCAATACCAACTCGTTAATCCAAAGATTATCGAATATTCCATTAGGAAGTGCGCTTTAAAAGATGGTGAAGGCTGCTTATCTGTTGATAGTGAACATCCTGGCTATGCGCATCGCTATTACAAGATTAAGATGAAAGCGTTTGACGCATTAACTAATCAAGAAGTCGTCATTACTGCGAGAGGTTTTGACGCGATTGTTTTACAACATGAATACGATCATCTCGACGGATTGTTCTTCTATGACCGTATTGACAAGAACAAACCAAATGTTCAACTTATGAACGAAGAACTTATCTAGTTTTATTATTATTTGCTATAATAAATAAAGATTTCAAACATAATAATGAAAGGAGCCGCTATGGATAAGACTATTTCTATGCCAATTTCTATCTATGCCCTTGGTGGTTTAGGCGAAGTTGGTAAAAACATGTACTGCATTGAAAATGAAGAAACTATTATCATCATCGACTGTGGTGTGCGTTTTCCTGGTGTCGAATTCCCTGGTATTGACTATGTCGTCCCAGATTTCACACATTTGAAAAACAACCGTAACAAAGTCAAAGCCTTGTTTATTACACATGGTCACGAAGACCATATTGGTGGTATTCCTTTCTTAATTCAAAGCTTAAATATTCCAGTGATTTACGCTCCAAGATTAGCGGCGGCATTAATAAGAAGCAAAATGGAAGAAAGTCGTATGTCTGATAGACTTCCACTTGTGGAATATGTTGATGACACAGTTGTTAATGTTGGTAGCTTTAAAGTTTCCTTCTTTAGAGTGACCCACTCCATCCCAGATTCGTTTGGTATTGTCGTGGATACTCCTGAAGGTAGAATTGTCACCACTGGTGACTTTAAAGTGGACTTAACTCCAATTGGTCCAGATATCAATCTCACCAAGATGGCTAAGTTAGGCCAAGAAGGCGTTGATTTATTATTAAGTGACTCCACTAACGCGGAAAACGAAGGCTATACACCAAGTGAAAAGAACGTTTTAGACGCTATTGATGATGTCTTCTCTAAAGCAGCTGGTAGATTAATTGTTTCTACCTTCTCTTCTAACATTTCCCGTATTCAACAAATCTGTGAAGTCGCTGCTAAATATAATCGTAAGATTGTGATTATCGGTAGAAGCATGGAAAAGGCCATGGATATTTCTCGTGGCTATGGCTACATCAAGATTCCAGACGATATGATTATCGAACCAGAAAAGATTAAAGACTTTAAGAGTAATCAAATCGTTGTTATTTGTACCGGTTCACAAGGTGAACCAATGGCCGCTTTAAGTAGAATTGCTAACGGCGAACATAAAGATATTCATATTGCCCCAGGTGATACTGTTGTCTTCTCTAGCTCTGCTATTCCAGGTAATGGCATTATGATTGACCACGTTGTTAACCAATTAACAAGATGTGGCGCGGATGTTGTCACTAACTCCATTCTTAATGATATCCACTCCTCTGGTCACCCATCTAAGCAAGAATTAAGATTGGTCTTAAAATTATTTAAGCCTAAATACTTTATGCCGGTGCACGGTGAATATAGAATGCTATTAATTCACACTAAGATTGCTAAAGAAGTCGGCATTCCTGAAGATCATAGTTTCATCTTAGATAATGGCGATTGCTTAACTTTAAGTAAAGGTAAGATTTCTCGTGGTTATCCAGTGGAGCATGGTAATACCTATATCGATGGTAAAGATATTAAGGGCTTAGCTGATGCAGTTATGGCCGATAGACGTATTTTAACTGGCGATGGTATGGTCGTTGTGGCTATTACTATTGATTCCCATAACAATCAATTAATTGACGCCCCACTATTTGTGTTAAAAGGTGTTGTTGCTTCACATAGTAAACGTAACGTCAACGCTTGCGCTAAATTAGTGGAAAAAGGTATTAAAGAAAAACTCTTAACAAAGACAAGCTTTGCGGAGTTAAAGAGCATTATTAAAGATATTACAGATAATTATTTGTATACATTAACTCATTCTCATCCAATGATTATCCCTGTAATTCTTACAAAGAATTAAGATGATTATTTTAGCGAGTGCATCACCAAGAAGAAAAGAATTAATGAGGAAAGAAATTTCCTCTTCTTTTGTGGTTGTTGTTCCGCATATTGATGAATCTCTTTCTTTTAAGAATCACACTGATGTAAGAGAGATTGTAAAAGATATTGCGTTACGTAAGTGCTTGGAAGTCGCTAAAGAACATAACGATGATTTAGTCATTGCCGCAGACACTGTTGTGGTCTTAGGTAACGAGATTATCGGTAAACCAAAAGATAAAGAAGATGCCTATAAGATCTTAAGAGAATTATCGGGCAAAGAGCACTACGTCTACACTGGTTATGCTCTTAAGCAAGGTGATAAGTTAGTGCAAGGCATCGCTAAAAGCAGCGTCATCTTTAACGAATTAAGTGATGAACTAATTAATGCTTATATTGCTTCTGGTTCCCCAATGGATAAAGCGGGAGCGTATGGCATACAAGATAATGACAAATTCCCATTAGTAAAAAAAGCCAGTGGCAGTAACAACAACATTATTGGTTTTCCCACTGAGCAAATTTTAGAAGATTTAAAGAACTTTAGTCTTTAATGCCGTTAGATATTGTTTCCGCAACATCAACAGCGTTATTAATTACTAATGTCACCTTATTAGACATTACAAGAACACTATTGACCCCTAAGGAAGTGAGCTTCTCGCGGTCAATTTTTTCTTTATCTTTAAGGGATAAGTTAATTCTTGAGCCAATTGCCGAAACACTAGCGATGTTTTCTTTGCCACCTAAAGCATTAAGCCAAGCGGAAGCGTCGACGATTGAATTCTTCTTTCTCTTGCCGAAAAAGATGACTAAGAATATAAGGACGGCCACTACTATTAAACAGCCAGCAATGATGATGGCGATTAAATATGTAGGCAACGTCGAACTATTTAATAAATTGAATTTCATAACCATATGATATAATAGTCTAAAAGTTTGAAAAAAGAAATGATTATGAGCCAAAAAGAATACGAAACAAGATTAATGCTAACTGAGGAACAATACTTTTTTATTGTGACTTATTACATGAATATTGAACCTAATAAACATTTCTTACAAAACGCTAACCACTATTACGATACAGATGACTTGTTCTTAAGAGGTCAACATATGACCTTAAGAGTTAGAATCATCAATGATGTTAAAAGCGAACTCACTTTAAAGATTAAAGGCGATAACGGAGACGAAGAGATTACGGATGGCTTAGCGCCTAAAGAACAAGAACTTCTTCTTGAACAGAATATCTTCCCATATGGACAAGTGAGAAATCGCTTAATGCTTTTACCCTATTCATTAGATAAATATCATCGTATCGCTTCTTTATATAACAGACGTTTAGAAATTGAATATGAAGATCATACTTTAGTCATCGATAAGAACACTTATGGTGATATTGTTGACTATAATTTAGAAGTCGAATCAAAGATTGGCATCAAACACGCAAAAAACACCTTAAAAGAATATATCGAAAAATTTAACTTAACTGTTTCTAAAGAAAAATACGTCGGCAAAGCCAGACGTGCAATCGATGAAGCATTAAAAAAGCTTAATAACGATTAAGCCTTTTCTGTACCTGAGTGACCACATGTATCGTATTGTGGACAGTTATCATTTTTACATGCCCATTCCGCTAAACGACGAGCGTGAGGAATGAACGATCTAATTTCATCTGGGTTATAACCTACTTGAATACGATGGTCATCAACGATAATTGGTCTTTTTAATACTGATGGATTTTCTTTAATGAAGCTGATTAATTGTTTGACTGTCATGGAATCGATGTCTAAATCGTTTTCTTTAACAATCTTACTCTTAGTGGAAATGATATCTTCGGTACCATTTTCACTCTTCATTAATATATCGGTTAATTCTTGTTCGTTAAGTGTCGCAACAAAAATATTCTTTTCAATAAATGGGATGTTTTGATCCATGAACCATTTTTTGACTTTGCGACAGGAACTACAAGAAGGTGAGGTGTAAATTTTTATCATACGTTGATAGTATAACGATTTTCTTTAAGAAAACAAACAATATGTATTTGAAATTAGTCTCGTTAAAGACTAAACTAGATAAGCAAGGCGGATAAAATTATGGCAGAACGTATATTAACTGGTATTAAACCAACCGGACAATTAACATTAGGCAATTATATTGCTGTTTTAAAGAATTTAAAAAACACTATGGATCGTGGTGAGTGTTTCATTTTCATCGCGGACCTTCATGCCTTAACTTTACCAATTGACCCAGAAGTATTAAGACAAAATTCCATCGACTTAGCAGCTTTCTATTTAGCCGCTGGTCTTGATCCAAATAAGAGCGCAATGTTTTTACAAAGTAGCGTTTCCGCGCATGCTGAATTAAATGCTATTATGCAAAACTACTTATACATGGGTGAGTTATCCCGTATGACTCAATTCAAAGATAAGTCCGCTAAATTAAAAGAAAACGCTATTGGCTTAGGCTTATTTGCTTACCCAGTCTTAATGGCGTGTGATATTGTCCTTTATGACGCTAATATCATCCCAGTCGGCGAAGACCAAGTTCAACACATTGAGTTAACACGTGACCTAGTTAACCGCTTCAACAACCGTTATGGTGACCTCTTAGTTATGCCAAAAGCGGAACTCCGTAAAGTCGGTAAAAGAATCATGTCTTTAAGTGACCCAACTGTCAAAATGAGTAAGTCAGATCCTAAAGGTGATGTCTTCCTTAAAGATGAACCAGCGGTCATCCGTAAAAAGATTATGTCCGCAGTTACTGATATGGGCTGTGAAGTTAAATATGATCCAGAAAATAAACCAGGTATCTCTAACTTAATTCAAATCTATTGTGCGATGAAGGACATTGAAATTCCTGAAGCGGAAAAGAGATTTGAAGGCTACCGTTATGGCGACTTCAAAAAAGCGGTCGCGGATGCCGTTATCGAAGAACTTGAACCATTCCAAAACCGTTATAAAGAAATCATTGCTAACAAGAGCTATGAAGCAGTCCTTAGACAAGGCGCTGAAAAGGCTAGCAAGATTGCTAACGAAACTCTCAAGAGAATTCAAAAAGCCGTTGGCTTATTACAAATCTAAAGAAAACCAAGGAATAAATCCTTGGTCTTTTTTTATAAGTGCAATGTTTCTTTAATGCTATTGAACAATGCTTCTGGGAAGGAATTGTCTTTTGGTTTTTCCTTTAAGACTGTGCCAACATAGAATTTAACTTTTGGTTCAGTACCACTTGGCCTAACAGTGACGATACTACCATCTTCCAAATAGAGTTTAACAACATTAGATTTTGGTAAGTTGAGAGGTTCTTTACCATCTTTGGTAATTCTTTGACCTTTTTCAATATCATCAACCTTCACCACTTTTAAGCCATTGATTTCAATGAATGGGTCATTGTGTAAGGTATTCATGAGATTATTCATCTTGGCTTGACCTTCACTACCGAAGAATTCCATAGAGTATGTTATATCTTGGTGATAGCCAAAGCGTTTGCATAAATCATCCCACGCTTCATCAAGTCTCATACCTTTTAAGAAATAGAAGAGTGCCATTTCACAGTACATTAAGATTGCTTGGCAGCCATCTTTATCTCTGGCAAATGGAGCGATTAAGCAACCATAGCTTTCTTCATAACCGAATTCAAACTTAGGACCATGGCCAAGTTTTTCATAATAATCAATACGATTACCAATGAATTTAAAACCAGTTAAGAATTCTTCAACTTTGACACCGTAGTGTCTAGCGACATCACCACCTAGAGAGGAAGTCACGATTGTGTAGTACATGACACCATTATCACTTAGGGTGCCTTTTTCTTTCTTTTGGGAGAAGATATAGTCCATTAATAAAGCGGCACTTTGATTACCCGTTAAGGTTTGATAACTACCGTCTTTAGCTTTATAGCCTAAGCCCACACGATCACCATCTGGGTCAGTCATAACGATTAAGTCCGCATCAATCTCTTTAGCGAGTTTGATTGGTTCAATAAATGACCTCGCGTCTTCTGGGTTTGGTGATAATGTGCCAGAGAAATCTGGGTCTGGAGCGACTTGACTCATAACTGGGTAGATTCTATAGCCTAAATCCTTGAAGATTCTCATGGAATTAACATAGGAAGTACCATGGTTAGGAGTGAAGACCACTTTGAAGTTAGATTTATCTAAATCCTTATTAATAGCGATGCTTTCAACGAGTCTAACGTATTCATCATCAACTTTATTATCTAAGAGGATATTTTCCCCTCTTTGTTTTTCTACTTCGTATTCCACTTCTAATTCATTTGGAAGGGAATCAATGATTTCTAATAAGCGTTTGATTTTATCAGGCACTAATTGGCAGCCCGTTTCATCATAGACTTTGTAACCATTATATTGTTTAGGATTATGGCTAGCGGTGATCATGATACCAGCGCAGGCCTTTAAATAACGGACAGCGAATGATAATTCAGGTGTTGGTCTTAAAGCATCAAAGATATATGTTTTAATACCAAAATCATTAAGTGTTTCAGCGCTTAAAAGAGTAAATTCACGCGACATGTGTCTATTATCGTGAGAAATTACGACACCTTCCGCTTTTGCGTTTGGGAAGAGTTCTAATAAATATTTAGCAAACGCCACAGTGGCTTTTTTCACTGTGAAGTTATTCATTCTATTTGTACCTGGTCCTAGAACACCTCTCATACCAGCGGTACCGAATTCCACATCTTTGAAGAAAGCATCATCAATTTCTTTTTGATCCATCTTTCTCAAGATTTCTTTATCTTGTTCATTAACTTTTGGTGAATTTAACCAACGTAAATAATTTTCTTTAGTGCTCATATAGTTTACTCCCCATCTATATTGTCTAACTTAGTTAGAATATTTGCAATTTCTTCATTTGGTTCAGCGGTGAATTCTTTTCTGCTTAAGTTAGTTAAAGGTGTGGGCAAATCACCAAAACCAATCTTATAGGCGTGTAAGAATTGTTTATTGAAACCATACTTTTGTTTAAAGATTCGATTAACGGTAAAGTCGCCATATTTTTCATCCCCAATAATTGGATGATTAATGTAGGCAAGATGCACTCTGATTTGGTGGGTTCTACCGGTTAAAAGAGTGACGTCTAATAAAGAGTAGTCACTATATCTTTTCATAACTTTATAGACCGTTTTAGCGGTCTTTCCTCCTTTATTTAAAGGAGCAACAGTCACGGTGTTATTCTTTTCATCCTTTTTAAGAGGGGCGTTGATGTTGCCTTTATCTTTTTCCACTTGGCCCACCACTAAGGCTAAATAATGTTTATTAATTAAATCGTGATTTTTAAATAATTCAAAAAGTAGTTCTAATGTTTGATGGTTTTTACCAAAAGCGACGATGCCAGATGTATTTCTATCAAGACGATGCGCTGGTCCTGGTTTAAAGGCCACTTCTTGTTCTGGCTTATATTCACCTTTATAAATAAGATATTCCACGACCATTTGATCTAATGATTCATCTTGAGGAGCACTCTTTTGGACTAATAGACCTCTTGGTTTATTTACAAATAAAACATTCTCATCCTCATAGATAATCCAATCTTTAATTTGATTATTTGGTTGATAGGCTTTTTCTTTTAAGAAATCATTAAATTGGTCTTCAGTAATGTAGATTGCTACTTCATCATCTGCAGTTAATCTAAATTTCTTGTCTTCATGATGACCGTTAACTTTAACGTCTTTTTTCCTAAATATTTTATAAATAAAGGATGTAGGAGCGGACACAAGGAGTTTTTGAATATACTTCTCTAGTGTTTGTCCTTCTTCACTTTGTTGAACCTTGAATATTCGCATATTCATATTGTAAAAAAATTATTTTATTAAATAAAGAGTGACTAATTTAATTTTTTTGTTATAATACTATTCGCACGTTCAAATATTGTTCAGCCATACGGAGGAATACCCAAGAGGCTGAAGGGGCGGGCTTGGAAAGCTCGTAGACATGTAACAGTGTGCGAGGGTTCAAATCCCTCTTCCTCCGCCAGAACGTTAGCTAGACACGTAGTTCGCTACGTGTTTTTTATTGTTTTATTGTGACTTTTTTGAAAGTTTGTTAGAAAATATGACACTTTTTTGAACTTATTCTTTGTTAAGAAATAAGTTTTCTTTAAAATAAAAACCATAAAAAATATTTAGCTAACAAGTTCATTTGTAACGTCTAATACTTAGGAGGACCACAATATGAAATTAAATAAAATCAAATTAGTAGCATGTTTAGCCTTTCTTTCCTCTATTACTTTAGCGGGTTGTAATATCACCCCATCAAGTGAAAGCAAAATGGAAAGCTCAAGTGTGGAAACCACAACAAGTACATCTGATGCTTCTAGTGAAGCAACATCCACTAGTTCAGTTGAAAGTAGTGCTTCTACTAGTAGTTCCACTGCTACTTCAAGTTCAACTTCTTCATCAAGCGAAAGCAGTGCTTCATCAAGTTATTCAGAATCGACACTATCCACTCCAGGAACAGAATTAGCTGCTTGGGAATCTGTCTATTATTACTCACAAGTTGCTAATAAAGAATTTGCTTATAAAGATGTCAGAGAAGGTGCGGAAACCGATGCTGATTCCATCGCTATGTTAAAATCTGCGCTTACAGGTTCTAAAATCTCTATCTTTGATAAAGATAATGTTGAATGGTTCATGGATAGAATGATGATGGATGGCTTCGCCTATGACGCCCAATCAGTGGGTTTAGGCGGTTTTGAATTCTCTGTTAAAGACGATAACGTTGTCTTCGGCTACTTCACCATGACACATTTCAATGTCGCCGGTATGATTATCGAAGAAGAAACAGTCTATCCAATGTTCTATTATTACAAGACAAATGTTATTGAACTTGCTTTAGAAGGCTCCACAGGTTATGACTTCATGGTCTATGAGTTGACAGAAAAGACTCCAACTCACACCACTATTGATGCCATTACTTCTTGGCCAGAAGAACAAGTTAACGAAGCCATTAAATCATTTGGTTTCAAAAATGACTACACTATTCCAGCCATTACAAACGCTCAAGCATATGCCGTTATGAGTGTCGATCTTGGCACATCTACAATTGCAATGGTTTACGCTAACTTCGCAACAGTGGACGATGCTGAAGAATGCGTTAAAAGTTACAGAAGAAAATTAGCTGCTACGGGTTATATCATCTTAGACTTAGGTAGTTCTTCTGATTCAGAACTCTACGTTAAGAAAGAAATCTTAGTTTCACCATCAGTGGCACAAGATAGTCTAGTAGCAATTGCTATTACCAAGAATCCAATGTATCAAGACGATGCTTTCCCAACTGAAACAGTTAATGCTTTCCTCCAAGAAGTTGGCTTAAATGTCACCATTCCAGAACTCTCATATTCTGGTTGTACAGGTTATTCAATCTTCGGACCAATTAAACTTGAAAACTATGATATGCTCGGCGTGACAGCGACTGTTAATAATGTTGAAGCTGCGGTTAGTGCATATTCTAATCAATTAACAAGAGTGGGCTTCGTTATTGCAAGCGAAACCGAATCATCAATAATATTGACTTATGAAGGAACAAACCTCCAAGTAATGATTTCTACATCATCAACTAGCATGGTATCGATTTACTTCATACTCAATCATACAAACGTCGAATAATAAAAAACAAAGAGCGATTAAGTTCGCTCTTTTTATTTATTTTAAATAAATAAAAGGGCCTACTCGGCCCTGTTATTTTATATTTTGGAAGAATTATTCAGCTTTAGCTTCAACGACTTCTGCTGGTTGTTCAGCGACGACTTTTTCGTCATCTTTCTTTAAAGCATTGAGACGAGCACTACGACGTTGTTCTTTTTCGCTTGCTCTATCAAATGTTTTAGCAAAGATTAACATCACAGCGACGCCGGCAACAGCGCCGATAACGATGATGAGTAAGCCCCAGAAGTAGAGGTTTAAGCCGAATTGCTTTGTGAAGTTAGCATTGAATTCTGTTAAGGCATTAATATTGTTGTATTTGGTTACCAAACCAAGAACGACATATGTTAAGCCCCAAAGAATCACTAAAGCACAGATTGGATACCACACTAACTCAAAGATGGATACTGGTAATTTATTCTTTTTTGCCATAATTCATAATCTCCTTTATTAGTTGGCAGCTTCAGCAGGCGCTGGTTGTTGACTGCTCTTTGTAACTTCGGCAACAACTTGTTGATATGTTGCTTTCCAAGCAGCTTCGTTTTTAGCAACAGCTTCATTAAGTCTCTTGTTGAGATCATCGAAGATTTCTTTGAAACCTTTGTTATCTGGACGTTGTCTTCTTCCTTCAGTCATTTCTAAGACACGATTTGTTTCGTCTAATAAGTCGAGTGTTTCGTTGTCTGTGCAGTGAGCGTGAGCACGTGAGAAGCGTAATAATCTAGCATAAACTGCAAGTTCATTTTGTACGATGAAGTTACTTTGTGGTGTGGCTTTGCCTTGGCTTTCGTTCATGACTTTTTGGAATTCAGCGAATGATTCTTCAAAGACACGCATACCGAGCATTGCTAAGACGACACGATACATTCTTTCATCTTCATCGACGAGTTTAAGCATTAATTGGTCGATTTCCTTGTTTTGAATACCATAGTTGAGATATTGGAAAACGATATCTCTCATGGTTTCTGTTAAGCCAACTGTCATATCGAATAATGTGACCATTTGACCGAAGTCAACACGGACCTTGTCACCAGATGGGATTAAGATTGTGCTGTTTTCAGAATATAAGTCATTGATGAATGAGCTGACTTTTTCTCTGATTTTATCACCAGCTTCACCATTGTTTTTTAAGAAATCACCGAAAGGTGTGCCTTCTTTTAAGTTTTCTTCTAAGATCTTTTTACGATTGTTGTAGATCTCAGCTGTGTGATCTCTCTTGATTGAGTATTCAAGAGTGTCACGGATGGTGAGTAAGTAGTGATAAAGTCTAAAGGTGTATAAACTAAAGTTATTCATGTTGTTCTCCTTCCAAAATAAGATTTTCTAATTTGTAGACCCTGGAAATAATGTATTTAGCGTATTTCCTCGCACTTGGATGGCCACGCTTCATACAATAGCTATGCTCATAATATTTATTGAACATAGTGATGTCATTTCCGGAATCACCAACGACATAGACGTCTTTAGCGTCAATGCCCGTTAACTGGCAATATCTTTCTACACCATTACCTTTATTGCAACCCTGAGGGGTTAACTCATTAACTTGGGCAGTCCAGGAAGATTCGATTTCAGGGAATTGTTCACGGAATTCCTTGTTGAGTTCCTTACTGATCTGCGCTTTTTTCTTCTTAAGACCAATGAAGGTCATAATCTTATAGATTTTTGATCCATCGAGTTCTTTATTGAATAAATCATCATCAGCGATGAATGGTTCACGATATGAGAATTGAAACCACCACCAGATTTTATAGAACCAGATATAGAAGAATGCGACTTTACGACCGGTCTTAATAATGCATGGATGGTTTTCACTAGTCATTAATAAGGCGATTGGTTCATACACTGTTTCAATGCGGTTAATGATATTCTTTAACTCCGCATTTGGCATCGCTTTATTATAAATAATCTTATCGTTAGCGATGATTTGGCTTGAACAGCATGTGATAAAATCTACAGGTCTTTTGATTTCGTCTTTTAATCTCTCTGTGAACTGAGTGGATCTAGATGTAACTAAGACGACTTTATTACCCGCATCAATCCATCTACGCAAAAACTTGACGTTCTTTTTGCAGATGCATCTTCTAATATTTTTTGGATAGAACAATGTTCCGTCTAAATCAATAGCTAGTAATTTTGCCATGCTCCTATATTATACACGCGTGAAAAACAATGTCACATATTTTTGCACTTTTTTTCAATATGCCTCGCGAGCATAAAAAAAGCGGAGCAAGTCCGCTTCTTTTGATTTTTGTTAGACTAGGCGATAGGATTCTCCGCTTGGATGACGCCATATCCACCATCACGACGGATATAAACGACACTGATGCGATCATCTTCTTCATCGAGGTAGAGGAAGAAATCATGTCCTAAGGCTTCCATTCTAAGAATGGCTTCATCAATCTTCATTGATTGTAAATAATAAGATTTTGCTCTAACGACGACATCTTCTTCTTTGTCGCCTTGTTCTTCTTCAAGTTCTTGGAATTGGACTGCTTCAGCGAATGAGGCTCTGCCGCTGCGATCCATTCTTGTTTTAACTTTGCGCATTTGGCCAACGAGTTTGTCGATGGCTAAGTCGATGGCAGCATATAAATCTGCATCTTCGACTTCCGCACGGAGTGGCATTTGAGGTAAGAAGATTGTAATCTCTACTCTCTGGGTTTCACCATGCACACTGACAACAGCACGGCATTCAATTTCGTCATTAATAAGAAAAAACTTATCCATTCTTGAGAGTTTCTTCTTAATAGCGGAAGAAATGGCGTCTGTTACTTGGATGTTTTTGCCGATAATTTGGTATTTCATATGTTGTAACCTCCTTCCAAATTATGAAACAGAAGTTCAGTCATTTACATTATAGCACCGGTTTTCGGCTTTATAAATAAAAGGTTAGTTATTTAGAAGCTTTTTGATTTCTTCGACTTTATCAAGTTTTTCCCAAGGTAAATCGAGATCTGGTCTACCAAAATGACCATAATTTGTGAGTTCTCTATACTTAAATGTTGGGTCGGTAAGATTGAATTGTTTGATAATCATACCAGGTCTGCAGTCAAAGACTTCTCTCACTGTGGAGAGGATTTTATCATCACTATAGTGGGATGTTTTATATGTTCTAACGTTGATGGATAATGGTTGGTTAACCCCGATAGCATAGCTAAGTTGCACACGTAAGCGTCTAGCTACGCCTGCCGCGACGAGATTCTTAGCGATGTATCTTGCCATATAGGCCGCACTTCTATCGACTTTGGTTGGGTCTTTACCAGAGAAGGCACCACCACCGTGTTCGCATGTGCCACCATATGTATCAACAATAATTTTACGTCCGGTTACGCCTGTATCACCTGTAGGACCACCGATAACGAATTTACCAGTTGGGTTAAAGTAGACTTTAAAGTCTGTGTTTAAGCCAAATGATTTAGCGACTTTCTTCATGATGTTTTCAACAACATAGTTTTTGAATTCATCTAAGTCGATATTGTCATCGTGTTGAATGGACATTAAGACTGTATCAATACGAATGTTATGTGGATCTGTGTAGTCGATAGTCACTTGTGACTTCATATCTGGACGAGCGTGTTTAAAGACACCCGCTTTTCTTTGATTAGTGGCTTCTCTCACTAACTTGTGAGCAATGGAGATTGCTAATGGCATATAGCCTTCTGTTTCATCGGTAGCGTAACCAAACATAATACCTTGGTCACCAGCGCCGACATCTTCTGGTTTTTGTTGAGAGACACCAATGGAGATATCATGTGATTGCTCTTTAACCTTCACTTCTACTTCAACTGTGTGATAGTCAGTGCCTAATTCAGGACGGTCATAACCAATACCTTTTAAGACATCTTTAACGATTTGGACATAATTTGGTTGGACTTTGCATGTGATTTCACCACCAATTAAGACGAAATTGTTACTGGCGAAGACTTCGCAAGCCACTCTGGCATTTTTATCCTCTTTTAAACAAGCATCCAAAATAGCGTCTGCGATTTGATCGCACACTTTATCTGGGTGTCCTTCACTGACTGATTCTGAGGTAAATAAGATCTTTTCTTTTGCCATGATGATTCTCCTTTATATAAACAAAGCCCTCCCACATTCATGGAAGGGCGTTTTTTTCCTTCAACTTATCGCTCAAGGTTGTGGGAACCTTGCTAAGGAAGAGCACTTACTCTACCGAGAGTTGCTATTGCGTTATTTCATTCCTTGTTACGCAATTCTTGATAAGCACGATTATTATAGGCTATTTATTAAAAATAGCAAATGAAACGATAAAAAATTATTTATTAGCTTCAAGACCAAGGGCTAATTGATCTGGGCAAGATGTTTCGCCTGTTCTTGAACCACGGCATTTGATGCCTTTAAGTTTGGCAATCACATCTTCAATCTTCATGCCCTCGATTAGACGGCACACGCCTTGGGTGTTGCCCATGCAGCCACCTACGATGGTTGCGTGCACGATAACACCGTTTTCGTGTTCGATAATCATTTCTCTAGCACAAACATTGTTTGGTTTAAATGTGATCTTTTCCATAATTACTTAATTAATTTACCGTAAACTGTACCAGCGCAGCCAGCAGCGTTGCTTTCATCGGTATCGATGTGACAAGCTAATGCGAAGTCATCTCTAACACGGACGACGACATCACCGAAGACTAAACTTCTACCTGGGCAGTTAACTTCTAATTTAACGATTTGACCGTTTTCAACACCGAATTCAGCGGCATCAGCAGGTGTCATATGAATATGACGTTTAGCAACAATACAGCCTTCGGCTAATTCTAATTCACCAGCAGGACCAACTAATTTGATACCTGGGGTACCAGCTAAATCACCAGATTCTCTAATGACGGCTGGAACACCTAATGTACGAGCGTCAGTAGCACTGACTTCGACTTGACCAGCTTTTCTGAAAGGTCCGAGGATGGAAACATTAGCAATTGTTTTCTTTGGACCAACGATGTCTAAACGAGAGAATGAGACAAATTGACCTGGTTGAGATAATGGCGCTCTAACTTCTAACTTTGCATCAGCGCCGAATAATATTTTGAATTGTTCTTCTGTCACGTGGATGTGACGAGCACTTGTTTCAACTAAAATTTCTTTCATGAAATTGCCTTCTTTCTTGCGAATAGTATTCTATCAAACTTCTTATTATTATTCATTAAAAATGAAATTAAATTTATTTTTTGTTGCAATAATCTTTTTAGTGTGCAAAATTAAGGCGAGGAAAAATTAATGGAAGAAGTCGTTGAAGAATTATTAACTGAACGTATCCTTGCTGCGGTTAAGAATCGCAACGCTAAGGAATTAAAAGAAATCTTCGAAGTAACACCAAACATCGATATTGCGGAAGCATTAGACGAAGTTGAAGACGCTGCCGTTTTTCTTTATATCTTTAGAACAGTTAATAGCGAATACACCGGTGACTTCTTTACTGAATTAACCATTGAACAGCAAGAGATGATCATTAATGCTTTCACTGATAAGCAATTAATTGATTTATTAGAGAACTCCTTTGCTGACGATATCGCGGATACATTGGAAGAAATGCCTGCTAATGTCGTGGCAAGAGTGCTCAAAGCATGTCCTGCAGATTTAAGAAAAGACGTCAATAACCTTTTAAACTACAAAGACAACACTGCTGGTTCAGTTATGACCACTGAGTATCTTGATATGAAAGATACCTTAACAGTTAAGGAAGCTTTAAAGATTATTCGTCAACGTGGTAAAGACGCCGAAACCGTTTATACAGTCTTTGTTAGAGACTCTAAACGTAACCTTATGGGCACCATTAACTTGGATGATTTGATTTTTGCTAAAGACGATGAAGTTTTAAGTGATGTCATGGACCGTGACTTTGTTACCTGCAATGTTAATGATGACCAAGAAGAAGTCGCGAACATGTTCAAACGTTACGACCTTAACGCTATGGCGGTTGTAAACAATGAAAACAAGATCATTGGTATCATCACCATCGATGACGTCGTCGACATCATCGTTGAAGAAGCGACTGAAGATATCGCTCACTTAAACCAAATCTCTAACATGGATGAACCATACTTGAAGACTCCAGTCTATAAGTTAGTTTTGAAGTGTGTACCTTGGATTGTTGTTTTAATGATTTTACAAGTGTTCTCAACCTTAGTTCTTTCTAAGTTCCAAGACGCTATGAAAGTGTTTGCTATCTTACCTGTTTTAGTGCCATTACTAACTGATGCAGGTGGTAACGCTGGTGGTCAAACCACCACCCTTATCGTCCGTTCTATTTCTTTGGATGAATTCGGAAGAGGCGATTTCAAACGTGCTGTTTGGAAAGAATTTAGAGTTGCTCTTTGTATTGCATGCATTATTTCAATCTTTGCCTTTGGTTTATTAATGCTCGAAATGGCCATTGGCGTTGCTGATGTCACAAAACCTGCTGAAGCTCTTGGTGTTAACAAGATTACAGCAATGTTAGTCACTGCTTCTTTAGTTGCTTGTACGCTATTCGCCACAATGTTAGTGGCAAGATTAGTGGCATGTATGTTCCCATTCTTAGCCAAGAAGTTAAAACTTGATCCTGCTGTTGTTTGTGGTCCTTTCAACACCACAATCGTTGATGTTATTTCCTTATTAGTTTATTTCACTCTCTGGACATTCGTGTTCAGTCATATGTTAGGTCTTTAATTTATGAATAAAAAAGAAAACACATGGGAACTCATTAAGTTCCTTATTACTGGTGCTGTCTGCGCTGCTGCAGACTACTTTACAACTTCTTTATTTTTAAGAATTTGTGCTGGCATTCCAAATGAAATAGCAAGGTCTGCTATCTCATTATTAGCCGGTTTTATCGTCGGTGTTATTTTAAACTACATTTTATCTACTTATTGGGTCTTTAGAGGCAAGCAAGATAAGGCTGTTACTAAATCCACTAGATTCATAGTTTTATTCGTTATCTTCAGTGCGATTGCCTATGGCTTAAGTTTCCTTACATACGAAGGTTGTAGATGGCTCTTCTCTATGAACCCTGGTGTTAATATCAACATGTGCACTATCGACTATATCTTGAAGTTCCAATTCTGGGGCGATCTTGTTTTCTGGCTCTATACAGTGGCTTTTATCTTAAAGACATTAGTCGGTTTAATCTGGAACTATTTCACAAGAAAATATATTCTCTATCGTCGTAAGCCTGAACAAACTCAGGAATAGGGTTTCTAATAAACTAGCATGATAATCGCATTTACATCGATAAATGCTATTTTTTAGTTATATTTAAGGTCATTATACTAATATCAAACCATGAAACTTAGAGTGGCCTTAGTTCCATCTTATGAACCAGATGATGCTTTGTTGTCTGTTGTTAATGCACTTTTAGCAAATTCTTTTACTGTGGTTGTCGTTAATGATGGTAGCGCTTCAAAATATGATGGAGTGTTTTCTAGGTTGCCTGAAGAGGTCCACTACTTGTCATATGAAACTAATCACGGTAAAGGCTATGCCTTAAAATATGGATTTAAATTTATTAAAGATAATTTTGATGATTGCGTCATAGTGACTTTAGACTCTGATGGACAACATCGAGTAAGTGATGCAGTCAAAATTTGTGATGAGTGTGAAGATCACGAAGAAAGCACGCTTGTTTTAGGTAGCCGTTTCTTTGATAAGACTGCACCATTTAAGAGTCGTTTTGGCAACTTTATGGCGAGAACTTCTTTCTTGTTGTCCACTCACCATAAGATTTATGACACTCAAACCGGCTTAAGAGCGTTTGACTATGCTTTATTAGACAGAATGATTGAGATCAAAGGCGATCGTTATGAATATGAAATGAATGTCCTTTTGGATACGGTTAGAAGTAATATTCCTGTTATCGAAGTCAAGATTGAAACCATTTATATAGATAACAACGCTGGCACTCACTACGACCCATGGAAAGATACATTGAAGATTTTCTTCGAAGTGATTAAGTTCTCGTTATCATCACTTACTGGTTTTATAGTGGACTATGCTGTCTTTAACTTATTGTTATTAATACAAACTGGTTGGATGTACTGGTATGTTGCATGTAATATTATTGCTCGTATCATCAGTGGCTCCGTTAATTTTACAATTAATTACAATTTGGTATTTAAGAAGAGAACTACTTTATGGAAAGCTCTGATTAAATATATCATCTTAGCAATATTCATCCTTGGATGTGGTACATTCTTCTTATGGCTACTCGTTGATAAGGCAGGTATGCCTGAACCTGTTGCAAAAATTATCGTTGAAGTTACAATGTTTATAGTCAGTTGGCTCGTACAAAGACTGTTTGTCTTTAGAAGGTTGAGAAAGAAAGCATGAAGAAAATTGTGATACCAATCATCTTCACACTAGTAGGCGCTAGTTTTACGACCTACTCTTTTCTCGATACTTTCATTATCGTTAAGAACGCTAAATCGGTTGATTTAGACCATAACAGCACTTTCTCATTTAATGATAACCCTGTATCAAAATCATCTTCTAGTAGCAAGCCAAGTAGCACTGATAGTAGCAATTCTTCTGCATCTAGTTCTTCAAGTAGTAGTCAAACTTCCAATATTTCAAACACTGAATACTATGAGAATCTAACCGATGAGCAAATTGATGCCTTATTCACTGCTGAAAAAGTATTCAGGGAAAGAGAACACTACTCTGATCCAGATATTTATATTGATATCACCACACATCGTGATGAAGCTGATACAACGACATATTATGTCGCAGACATTAGACTTAAGTCTCTTATCAATTTAAAAACCGCTTTAGCGAAAGATACATATGGTATGCATATCAAAGAAAGAACGAGTGATATTTGCAAACGTAAAAAAGGTATCTTAGCAATTGATGGCGATACATATGGTGAACAAGAAGGTGGTTACGTTGTAAGGAACGGCACTCCTTTAAGAGATACTAAGAATCTTAATCGTATGAGAGGCACCACTTCAAAAGCGGAAGACTTAATCATCCGTGGCGATGGTACCTTTGGTATTATTGATGAAAGATATACTTCTTTTGAAGAAGTCACTGCACAAAACCCATGGCAGGTTTTCTCATTCGGTCCCGCTTTAATTAAGGACAGTGAAGTATCAGTTGAAGCGAATGAAGAAGTTGGCACCGCTATGTCAGGTAATCGTAATCAAAGATGTGCGATTGGTATTATTGCGCCTAAACACTACGTGTTTGTGGTTTCTGATGGTAGAAGCAGCGAAAGCGCTGGCCTATCTTTAAGAACATTAGGTGAAATTATGAAAGATTTGCACTGCCAATGTGCCTATAACCTTGATGGCGGTGGCTCTGCAACTATGTATTTAGACGATGGTACAGGCAACGCTAACGGATTAGCACACCTTGTTAATAAACCAACCCAAGACCTTAGTGGCGGTTATAGCCCAGGTCAAGGTGGTACCACAATTGGACAGAGGGAGGTAAGCGACATTGTTTATATCGGAAAAGATCAAGACTAGTACCTTAAGAACCGTTTATATCTATATCGGTGTCACTATCTTCATCGGTATTTTTGGTGCTGTCTATGAAATTTTCAGTCACAATGTTTTTTCACCCGCAATGTATTTAGCGTGGATTATCCCATGCACATTAGGTGTATTTGTTTATCTGCTCCTAGCCTTTATTCCTATGGAAAAAGTGCCAGGACTTGTCACTGCGTGCGTTTATAATTTCGGTGTAGGTATGCTTACGATACGTTCAATATTTATTGGTGTTATCGAAATTTATGGCACCACCAACACGGCGATGTTAACGGCTTATACAGTTCTATCAATTGTGTTTCTAGCCGTTGGTGGGTCAGCTTATTTAGCAATAATCGGCTATGAAATATACAAGCTGATAAAACGCAATAAAGAGAAACAGACAAGACAAGGGGTTTAAAAAACCTCTTTTATTTTGAAAATAACAATTCTAAAATGGAATTACATAGGAAAGGGAAACTTATAATGAAAAAAGTTCTTCAATTTGCCGGGCTAATTTCTTTAGCATTGGGCGCAGTTGCTTTTATTTTAATGATGGCAACAGATGCTGTCATCCAACCATTAATTGGTGACACACAAACAATTTATGCTGGTACCACAGCTATCTTTGGTAAAACCACATCAACCGATGTCATTATCGGTACAGTCGAATCAACAACCAAAGGTTCTCCTTTGGCGTTAATTGGCTGGATTTTATTATTAGTGGCTTTAATCATTGTTTTATTGGGTGTTATTCTTCCATTATTAAAGGTCACCGCTTTAGAAAAATTCGCTGGTATCTTAAACCTCGTCGCATTAGTGTGCTTCGTCGTCGCTGGTGTCTTCATGTTCCTTGTTGTTCCAACATTCTATAGTGCAAACGGTTGGGATATGAACGACAGTGTTAAGATTGGTGCTGGTTGGGTTATCGCTGGTATCGTCGCAATCGTCGCTGGTGCTTTCGCAATTTTACCAGCTGCCGCTGCTTTCTTCGGCAAAAAGAAATAATTAAATAGTTAATTAGCAATAAAGAGTGTCAAAACGGCACTCTTTTTTGTTTTCCTTAAAGAAAAATACATTGACTAGATGCTAACTTTATTTCAAAATGTATTTAGGAAAAATTCTTATGCGTTTTTTAACGAAACTAACAACACTTTTGGTGTTTTCTGCAACTCTTGCTTCTTGTTCAGGCCATAAATACAACGCTCAAATGTTTGATGATATAGAGCAAAGTATCAACATTGACTTTATTGAAAATAATAAAATTAACACTTCTTCTATTAAAGATAGATCCAAGCAAGTAATACAGCCAGTTTATAGCGACGAACAGTTCGAGATCGTTTTCAAGAGTGATTACAAAATAGACCTAGATTACAACAAACAATTTCTCATTGTTTTCTCGTTCACTTCCATTTACAAAAATGGACACTATCTCAAAGAGATTTCTTTGAACAACGGAGAACTCGTGATTACTTGCGATTTTAAAGAAGGTGCATTTAACACGGGGTACGCTTGTGAGCCTTATCAAAGATGGTGCTCAATAAAGATGGATCTTGTTGATTACAACGAAATTACTTTTAAAGGTGAGTGATTATGAAAAACTATAAATATATTTCTTTGTGTTTTGCTGTGCTTTCCGTTTTTATTCCTTCGTGTTTTAAAGAAGCCAGGTTTGAACCATTAAAAGCAGATAGCTTAAATCTCGAAAAAAGTATAGATTTATATGAATATGCTCAAGAGCTTTTCGGAAAAAGTGTAATCGACATAAAGTCTTTGCCCAGTTTGGATGACAGTGAAGATTTTTTATGCGCCCTCTTTGATTCTGGTGGATATGCAATATTCTATAGGGAATCACTTGAATTATTAGAATATTCACCCAACAGTAATATCAAGGAGCTTTACGAAAAAGACAAACTATATTACACCGGTCCAAAAGGTTTTTTCAAAAAAACCGGGTCATATTTAACTAACGTTCTAGACAAAACAAAAGCAAAGAACAACACCAGTGAAATAAAAAAAGAGTCCGAAAGGATTAGAACAACTTTTTCTAAAACTTCTGGAAAGAAAATACAGATTGCTGATACACAAACGAGGAATATCGCAAGCGGTGAAGCAAATCATCCAATTGACACAACCAATCCAATCAAAATTACTAGTGGTAAAAAAATACGAGACTACACTTATTTTACAATCAGTCCTTATCACGGTACTAACGATAACAATACGTGCGGAGCTGTCGCCGCAGAAATGATGCTTACTTTCCATAATTATTATTCCGATAGAAGAATCATTCCTAACAACTATTTGAATGGAAATAGCACATCGAAAAAAGAAGATAATCCGAATTATTGTACCGATCCAATTAGGATGACACCTGAAACGCTTGGAGCTAAAGGAGATTCAGACAAAGACGTCAACAATCCTAATAATTATTTTGCAAAAATTGCCAAAAAAATACCGAGCAACGCATCTTATTCAACCGTTACATCAGGAATTAAAAGTATTCTAAACGAGAGAAATAATGAATTGACCAATAAAATTGTTTTTAATGTCGAGGAAAAATTGGGCAATTGGTTTGGTTCACAACCAGTAAATACAAAGCGGGTTAGAGATCAAATAGATGATGGCAATCCTTCAATTATTCTTATGCAGAAACGCTTTGGTGCGATAAACCATTATGTTGTTGCCTATGGTTATGAGGATTACACATATCCAGGAACTGACGATACTTACAGTGGCTTTATAACCAATTTTGGTTGGGGCCACGAAGATATCAACATTTGGGTTAATGCATCATGGATTTGCGCATACACAACAATGACAATAACACACGATCATAATTATAGCGTTGTAGGGAAAATATCAGGAACGGAAAGAGATGAATTCAAATGCAACATTTGTGGTCACAGAACTGATGCCGTAATAATAGAATCAAACGCAAATTCAAAAAGATGCAACGAAAAAATTATGAATCTTCCTTTAAATAGAGATTTATATGTTAAGTATTATGGCACTGGTAACCCAGACGAGATTTACAACAATGATTATATTCAAAAAAGAGATTATGTAAAACGATATTACTATAAGCCAGCCTCACATGGCAATCGTTTAGTACAAACATTTAGCAACAAGAGTACCGAAATAGCTATTGTCGATTCAGATAAAAAGACGATTCTTTTGTCATCATCATCAGGTGGTTATTTTAATAATGCGTTTTTGAATTATAATTTTGAAATGAACAAAGTTTATTATATTCAAATAAAACTTTTTCCTTTAAGAGATATTGGAGATGTAAAACTTGTGATTGTCCCGACAGAACAAACATATTTCAATTACAACAGCATTGAACTAATATCAGGGGAGAACGTAACAACCAATATAAGTTTAAATAAGAAATATGTTAAAGTTCTACTTTTCAACCCCTCTATATATGGCAAATACAATATCATGATAAATGGTTCTATCGACACAGTCCTATATTTTAGTAATCCTTTAAAAGGTGATGAAAAAGCACTCTTTGATGATGATAGCGCAGGAAATTATCAGCCAAGTCTTTTTACAAATAACATTAGTCCGAGTACAAAATATTTTATAATTGTCTCAGCATATTCGTTAGCCAGCAACAGTACGACCTTAACTATCAATTTAACCATAACTAAGACTAGTGCCTAGAGTTAATGTTAATATTGAAACGATTCGTAAAACACTCTTTTTATATATTCTATAAATAGTTCTTGTTTTTTATCTTGTGATTTCTTACAATAATCAAGCAGTTTGATGCGCGAGTGGCGGAACTGGTAGACGCGTACGTTTGAGGGGCGTATAGGATTCCCTGTGTGAGTTCGATTCTCATCTCGCGCACCATTAGATAATTACTCCAACGGCTGTTGGAGTTTTTATTTACCTCCACCACTAAAAAAATATTATCGTTTCTTTTGACATATAAATAATTATTCTTTATATTTTTCCTGTAGTTAGTTATGACTAACTTATTACATATAAATATGCTCTCCTTTCGCATCATCGCTATTAGCCGAAGCGGATGATGACTGCGATGGATTATGGGTTGTTATTAATCTATCGCCAACAAACAAGCATAAGGAAAATATAGTAGCCTCCTAATTACTAATATTTATCCCTAACTAAAATGCCAACAAAAAACACGTCTTTGCTTGGGACGTGTTTTTATTATTAATAATCTTAGATTATTTGAGCTTAGATTGATCAAAGCCTTTAAGAACCTTTGTTAATGGCTTGATGACCTTACGGACATTGCCATCAATAAATGGATTTCTTAAGTGGTTCTTTTCTAAGAGTTCTAAGAATGGATATTTACCACCCATCTTGCAGAGCTTGATGTATTTCTTCCAAGCTTTTTCGTGGTTCTTCATATTTTCAACAGCGAATTGGAAGGCCACGACTTGAGCTAAGGTGTAATCGATGTAATAGAATGGAGAGCCGAAGATGTGGCTTTGTCTCATCCACCATGTACCCTTGTTTAAGGTTGGGCATTCATCATACTTCTTATGTGGAGTATAACGGGATTCAATTTCCTTATAGGCCGCACATCTTTCTTCGTGTGTAGCGTTTGGATGTTCATAGACCCAGTGTTGGAATTCGTCAATGGTGATACCATATGGTAAGAATTCAATGGAATCAGCAAGGTGTAAATATTTATATTTTTCTGCAGCTTCACCGAAGAAACCTTCCATATATGGCCAGGCAAAGAATTCCATACTCATGGAGTGGATTTCACAAGCTTCTAATGTTGGGTTCATAAGTTCTGGAACTTTAATACCACTACTGAGGTAGGCTTGGAAAGCGTGACCACCTTCATGGCATAAGACATTAACGTCGCCTTGCGTGCCATTGAAGTTAGAGAAGATAAATGGAGATTTATAATCTGGGAAGTAGGTGCAATAACCACCTGGGGCTTTACCTTTTCTAGCTTCGAGATCCATGAGTTCGTATTTAACCATGAAGTCGAAGAATTCTTTACTTTCTTTGCCTAAAGATGAATACATCTTTTGGGCTTGGTCCACTAAGTATTTAGCGTCACCAATTGGCTTTGGATTACCACTCTTGAACATTAAGTTATAGTCATAATATTGTGGCTTCTTAATGCCAAGGTTCTTCATTTGTTGTCTGTAGAGTTTGTTACAAACTGGCACGACTTCTCTAGCGATTTGTTCACGGTAGACTTTAACCATATCAGCGTTATAGTCTGTTCTACCTAATTGATAATAGCCAAGTTCAATGAAGGACTTATAACCAAGTTTCTTGGCCATTGTGTCTCTTAATTTGACGAGTTCACCATAGATTTCACCGATACGTTGTTCATGTTCTTCTAACCATTTATCCATGGCTTTAGCAGCGGCTTTTCTTGTTTCTTTATCGCTGTCTTGTAAGTATTTACCTAATTGAGAGAGGTTTAATGTTTCGCCTCTGAATTCAATTTGTGCACTACCGAAGATTAAATCGTATTCACTGGTGAGTTTGTTTTGTTTAGCGAGTTCTGGCATGATCTTTTCATCAAAGGTCTTTAATGCCACATCATATTTCTTAAATAAGAATGAACCGAACTTCTTTTCTAATTCCGCACGATATGGAGCATTCACTAAGACTTTGAGTAAGGCTTGACCATATTTAGAGAATGTTGGTGATACTTCATCTAAGTATTCTTGTGCATTAGCATATTCTTTGTTTGTGGTGTCACAAGAATATAAGACGTAGATGGTTGATGTTTGGGTTTCAATTTCACTATTGAACTTGTTAAGTTTTTTAATGATTTTTGCAGCGTCTTCAGCGTTATCACAAGCTTTTAATTCGTTGATGAATTGTTCCATCTTTTTGATGTACTTTCTCATGTTAGGAATTACTAATTTGTAATCACTGAACTTGATTGGTTCTTTTTTCATACTTGTTCCTTCTTTCTTTTATATACACGAATAATTACATTTAACTTTTATTGATTGCTTTATATATAAAAGCAACCACCAGGTGTTATTGTATTAGAAACCGGGTGGAAGATACAAGCAAAACGACTTTATTTTATTTACTAAATAATATCTTTTGTCTTTCTTTTTAATATCTTATAGATATATGCAGTCGGCACAAATGAAATCCAGAAGTTATATCCTAAGACGTCAGCGTTATATGGAATAACGTGTTGACGGTAGATTTTTTCTAGCTCTTCGATGTTCATTGAAATCTCATTGAATTCAGGGTCATTAGAGACTTTATCGTTATCTCTAGCGACATAGAGAAAATACTCAGAGATAGAGGTTAATAGTTCTCTAGCTTTTTTTGCTTCTTCTCCATCTTGATGCTCCACCATTTTTAAATCAAAGTTTGATAACTCTTCGAGCTTCTTTTTATCTAACTTAACACTGTGCTTATTTAAGAGAGCGACTAACTTATCGATATTGTCTTTTTTGTTAGCAATAATGAGGGATAAATCGTGATCGTGATGTGAAAGAATTGACGAAAAAGAGACGACAAAAATGATGTCGAGGACCACTAGAACCAGATAGACACCGACTATCACAATCGCGGTATTACGGAGAATGAGGAGAAACAATTCCATACGAGCATTCTAGCACATTGTCTGTGGGTGAGATACATAAAGTTGACTAATATTATCATTTAGTGGATAATATTAAAGGAGGTTATAACTATGAGCAAACCAATCGTTGCAATTCTGTATGACTTTGATAAAACATTATCTACGACTGATATGCAGAATTATACCTTTATTCCAAACCTCGGTATGACTCCTGATGAATTCTGGGGCGAAACTGGAAAACTATCACAAAAATACGAAGTTGAAAGAATTCTTTCTTATATGTACTGCATGATCAAATTTGCAAAAGAAAAGGGCATTAAGATGACCAAGGAATATTTGCAAGAATGCGGTAAAGCGATTAAGTTCTATCCTGGTGTCACCACTTGGTTCAAACGTATTAATGAATACGCGAACGACAAAGGCATTACTGTTGAGCACTACTTAGTCTCAAGTGGTACTAAAGAAATCGTTGAAGGCTGTTCCATCGTTGATGAATTTAAGCAAATCTATGGCTGTGAATTCTTATACGATGAAAACGGTGAAGCTTGCTGGCCAAAGATGGCGATTAACTTCACACAAAAAACACAGTTCTTCTTCAGAATCGCTAAAGGTGCGATTAAAGCCACTGATGATGCTGGTGTTAATGAAAAGACACCAGATCACCGTGTCGAATATAAGAACATCATCTACGTTGGTGATGGAATGACCGATATTCCAAGTATGACTCTCGTTAAGAAAAACGGTGGTCATAGTATCGCTATTCATCCTAAGGACGATAAAGAAGTTGTTCAACAAATCTATGACGACAATCGTTGTGACTTCATCGTTGAGGCCGATTACAGCGCGAACGGTGAAATGGATAAGGTCGTCAAAATGTTAATTGATTTGATCTCCGCTCAGGAAAAATTAAAGAGAAAAGAAATCAGCTTAGCAAATAAGTAAGGTAGATAGAATTGTCTACCTTTTCTTTTACGCTGGTGCTATCATTTTAGGTGATAGGTGTTTATTATGAAGTATCAAGTTGGCCAATTAGTAATTGGAAAAGTTTATAACGTTAAACCGTATGCGCTCTTTATGTCTTTTGATGATGGCGTGACTGGTTTATTACATATTTCGGAGATTTCCGATTCATTTATTCGTGATATTGAAAAGTACGGTTCTGTCGGTGATGAAATCAAAGTAAAGATTTTATCTATTGATAAAGATAATGGCTTTTTAAGGGTGTCTTATAAGCAAGTGCCACAAGAAGAAATGTATTCTAGTCACACCAATCAAAGAAAGGTACCCACCACTAGTGAAGATGAATTCCTTCCACTTAAAGAAAAATTAGATTCATGGATTAAAGAAGCTTACGAGAACATTGAAAAAATGGAGAATTAAGATGCTCGAATTAAGATTAAATAAGCTCATGACCGAAGAAATTTTGAAAGGTTATGAAAAGAAAGTTAATGAAATTAACGAAGTTATTAAAAACAAAACAGGGGCTGGTAATGATTTCCTTGGTTGGGTTGATTGGCCAGTCAATTATGATAAAGACGAATTAAATAGAATTATCAAAGACGCAAAATATGTGAGAGAAAACTTTGATGTTTTAGTCGTCTGTGGTATCGGTGGTTCTTATTTAGGCGCTAGAAGTGCTTTAGAAGCATTGAACGGCTTAAAGAGTCCTGATAAATTAGAAATCATTTTTATGGGTCAAACATTCTCACCAAACTATGTGGCCCAAGTGATGAAATATCTCGAAGATAAGAACTTCGCGATCAATGTTATTTCTAAGAGTGGCACCACCACTGAAACAAGTATCTCTTTTAGATTACTAAAAGAATTATTAGAAAAGAAAGATGGTAAAGAGAGAGCTAGAAAAGCGATCTTTGCCACTACTGATAAAGAAAAAGGTGCATTAAAAACATTAGCGACACAAGAAGGCTATGTCACATATGTTTTACCAGGTGATATCGGTGGTCGTTATAGTGTCTTTACCGCTGTTGGTACATTCCCTCTTGCTTGTGCGGGTATTGACGTTGAAGCGTTAATTAAAGGCGCAAGAGATGCCAGAAGTGAAATCCAAGAAAAACCACTTAAAGATAACTTATGTTATCAATATGCCTCGATGAGAGACTATATGTACCGTCATAATAAGCCAGTAGAAATGTATGTCACTTATGAACCTCAAATGAGTCAAATTAGTGAATGGCTTAAACAATTATTCGGCGAATCTGAAGGTAAGGAACATAAGGGTCTATATCCAAGCAGCGCCACCTTCTCAACAGACTTACATAGCTTAGGTCAATATGTCCAAGAAGGTACACCATTATTATTCGAAACTATTATCAATGTTTTAAATCCAAAAGATGACATCGTCATTCCTCACGATAACGAGGACTTAGACGGCCTCAACTATCTAGAAGGCAAGAACTTAGCGTTCGTTAATCAAAAAGCTTTTGAGGGCACATTAAAGGCCCATGAAGATGGTGGAGTCCCATGTAATGTTATCTATCTAGATAAATTAGATGCTTATAACCTTGGTTACTTATTCTACTTCTTTATGAGAGCATGCGCTATGAGTGCTTATATGCTTGAAATCAACCCATTTAATCAACCTGGCGTTGAAGTTTATAAGAAGAATATGTTCCACCTTTTAGGTAAAAAAGGATACTAGAAACTATCAATAGTTTATTGTTCAGAAAGTCGCTTATAAAATAGGCGATTTTTTGATTGACTATATTTATATATAAGTGATATATTATTTAGGCGCATTGTTAATCGGATGCTTAGCTCAGCTGGGAGAGCATCACCCTTACAAGGTGGGGGTCGGCGGTT
>CAMZGG010000001.1 GCA_947306345.1 uncultured Caryophanales bacterium | reverse complement strand
CGACCTCCAGGTTATGGGCCTGACGAGCTACCACTGCTCTACTCCGCGATCTCGCCCGGAGTTTAGTCCAGGCAATTGATTACTTGCGATTTTTACGACGAGCGTTTTCGCTTTTTACTTTTCTCTTAAGAGATTTCTTTAAGAAAAATTCTCTCTTACGGGCTTCTTGGATAGTGCCAGCTTTATTAACTTGTCTTTTGAATCTACGAAGAGCATCATCTAATGTTTCGTTTTCACGAACTGAAGTCTTTGGCATGTCTATTCACCTCCTTGAAGCTTTTCGCAACGTGTCTATTATTACAAAGTAGTCTAATTAATGCAAGTATTATTATTAAATAATTTTCGCACCACTGGATGTGCCGATGCGGTTAGCACCCGCTTCAACCATGGCAATTAAGTCTTCGTGTGTACGAACACCACCACTGGCTTTAACACCCATTTCTGGACCAACAGTTTCTCTCATGAGTTTAACTGCTTCAACAGTGGCACCGCCAGTTGAGAAGCCTGTACTTGTTTTAACGAAGTCAGCACCAGCTTCTTTAGCGGCTTTACAAGCACGAACGATTTCATCGTTATTTAATAAGCATGTTTCAATAATGACTTTTAAGATGATATTGTGACCAACAGCTTGTTTGATTTCTCTGATTTCTTCTCTGACATAATCATCATGACCGGCTTTTAACATACCAACATTGATAACCATATCAACTTCATCAGCGCCTTCTTTGACTGCTAAAACGGCTTCTTCGACTTTGGTCTTGGTTAAATTCATGCCAAGAGGGAAGCCAATAACGGTACAGACTTTAACATCGCTATCTTCTAAACATTTCGCGGCTAATGGGACATAAGCAGGATTAACACAAACTGACATGAAATCAAATTGCTTTGCTTCTTCACAGAGTTTAACGATTTGTTCTGGTTGGGCGTCTTGCTTTAATAAAGTATGATCAATAAGTTTATTGTATTGCATTGTCTATTTGCTCCTTTGCAAGCATTTTATTATAACACAAAAAGAAAAAGTCCAGTTAAGGACTTATCTTCTAAAATGTTAAGAATAATTACTTTTCAGCTTTCTTAGCGGCTTTTTTAGCTGGTTTCTTAGCAGCAGTTGGTTTTTCTTCTTTAACGAGTTTACCGTTTAAGATAACTGCTTTACCGGCATAGTAACCACATTTTGGGCAAACATGGTGAGCTTTGATCATCGCACCACATTGTGGGCATGTAACTAAACCTGTAACGTTTAACTTGAAATGTGTTCTTCTTAATCTTTTTCTTGTTTTACTAATTCTTCTTTGTGGGACGGCCATAGTGTCTTCCTCCTTAGCAACGGGAATTAGTATATATAAATAGTACTATTTAGTCAATACGTTTTTAGACATCTTCTAAACTATTGTATTTTATTTAGATTATATCATATCTTTTTGTAGTTTTACTGTCTTATATTCACCGACTTTAGATTCCATAGGAATCTTCACCTCTAAATAATTGCTTGTATGACCAACATATGCTTGTTGTTTTTCATCATATTTTTCAATTAAGACAGTGACTTCTTGGCCAATAAACTTACTTGCGTATTTCTTATATAACTCATTGGAGAGTTCTAATAAACGTTTGCTTCTTTCCTTCTTCACTTCTGGAGGGATTTGTCCATCCATCTTCGCTGCATATGTGCCTGGGCGTTGACTATATGGGAAGACATGGAGCATATCGAAACACTCTTTGCAGAGATTATATGTATCCATAAAATCTTCTTCAGTTTCTTGTGGGAAACCCACAATGACGTCACCAGAGATCATCACATCTGGCACAAGTTTTTTGATTTGCTTAATACGTTCAATGAATTGTTCTCTTGTGTATTTGCGGTTCATCATTTTAAGAACGTGATTAGAACCCGCTTGTAATGGAATATGTAAATGTTTTGCGAGATTATCTTTAGTTTGGATGAGTTTGATTAACTTATCATCAATCTCACTTTCCTCGATTGAGGATATTCTTAAACTCTTAAGATTTGGGATATTACTAAGTTCTTCCACGAGGTCAGAGAAGGAGCAATTTTCTAAGTCTTGACCATAGCCACCGACATGGATACCAGAAAGGACGATTTCTTGATAACCTTGTTGTACAAGGTATTCCGCTTCTTTAATGACGTTTCCCTTTTCTCTGGAGCGCATTTTGCCGCGTCTAAATGGCACGATGCAGTATGTGCAGAAGTTATTACAACCATCTTGAATTTTAAGGAATGCTCTGACATTTTCACTATAAGAAGTGATACCAAGTTCTTCGTATTCAAACTGTCTGGTGTTTTCTTTGACAAGAGTTTTATATTGATGGTCATTTAAGGCTTGCTTAATAAGTTCCACGACGTCTTTACGGTGAGAAGTACCTAGAAGGATAGTTGGTTTAATCTCTTCTTCAATAAACTTATAGTTTCCTTGAGCGTAACAACCCATCACCGCGATAATCGCATTAGGATAGAGCTTTTGCATCTTACGGATATGCTGACGGCTCTTTTGATCCGCGGTTGCAGTTACTGAACAAGTATTGATGATAACGACATCAGGATTTTGATTATCTTCTACGAAGCCTTCTTTAATGAGCAATGACGAAATAGCGCTTAATTCATAAGCGTTAACTTTGCAGCCTAAATTGTATGTCGAGAATGTTTTCATAGTTTGGCCCAATCGTGGAATCTAATTAAGTGGATTAAGTGAGATGACACAAAGCCATTATCAAATAAAGCGTTAATAAAGCCTTCTCTATCAAAATTGAAATAAGCGTCCACGACTGGTCTAATTCTTTCTAGCATATGCGAATAGGAAGGACGACGTAAATAACGGTCAAACAACACTACCGTTCCATCAAGTCTACCTTGTTCATTTACAAAATAAATAGTGTTGGTGTCGTAATGGAAGAAGGCAGTTTCTTTGTCTTCTTGTTTGACTTTAACAAGTCTAGAGAAATGGGAGTTATATAATTCACTACCATATGTATCAAAAGGATCCACGACTGTATCTTGGAACTTATCTTTTAAACCAGCATATGGTGAAGTTAATAACTTCTCTGGTTCATCAAAATAGATTTGATTAAGTGAGCGAGTAAAGAATGGGATATAAATCTTCTTTTGGCCTTCTTGATAATATGGTTGTTCAGAAATAATTTCATGGAATGATTTAACAAAGTTAGCGTGGTTATTCTTGTTATTAGTGTTGATATAACCTTTAAGGTTTTCAGTCTCATCTTCCATCGCCATTTTATTAAGATAGCCATATAAAATGACATTTGCTCTGATGACGTTAAATGGTTCATCACCTGGTTCATAGAAACTGACAAAGCGTGGGATTTTAGTTAAGTAATGACGGTTCTCTAAAAAGAAGCGATATTCTTCGCTTTGTTCGAAGTCCGTTCTTTTCTTAGCTTTGCTAGCGATGTACTTTAATAACTTTTTCATTTCTCTAATAGATATCCTAACACACTTAAGGCATATATTGCGGCGGTTTCCGCGCGTAAGATACGCTTGCCTAAGGATGTTCTTATGAAACCTTGTTTTACAAGGTTATTAACTTCTTCTTCTGAAAAACCACCTTCTGGACCAACAAGGATAGAAACTGATTTATTCTTATCGACATCAGCGAACGCTGCTTTTGTGTCCCCCGCTTCTTTTTCATATGCGATATAGTTAAGGTCGCTAAAAGCTTCTTTTGGTAATTGCTTTAGGCTATAGATGCCAAGTAAGGTTGGAACCACAAGACGATGAGATTGTTCACTAGCTTCTTTCATAATCTTTTGGAAGCGTTGAATCTTCTTATCGATATCCTTGTTATCGTATTTCACGACAGTTCTTTCACTTTGGATTAAGGCAATATTTTTAACGCCTAATTCAGTGGCTTTTTGCACCACTAAATCGATTTTATCACCTTTGGTGAGAGCAAATAATAAAGTGACATTCACTGGTAGTTCAACATCACTTTTAATTTCGTTAACAATATAAATATCAAGAGGGTTAGCACTCTTGATTTTGCATAGATATAGTTTGTCATCAGCGACGACTTCGATTTCATCATCCTTTTTCATGCGCATAACATGTAAAAGGTGATGTTCGTCATCTTTAGTTAATTGAACGTGTTCAGCATCTAATAAAGAGGCAAAGTAACGTTGCATTAAACAATGAATTCTCCTTCACCATCTTTGATGTCTGGTAAGAAATTATAAATAGCAGCGACAATAGCGTTGACCACATAAACGATTAATAATGGAACGATAATTGCCACAGCGATATGAGCGTGCATAGCGAAATAGAAGACTGCGAATAAACCACCTAAAACAGCGAGGTTTGCGACGAGCCAAATTAAACCTAAAACATATTTTTTAATGTAGAAGAATGGTAAACCTGTAAAACCAAGCGCAAAGAAATAGGCAATCATCTTTTTACGACGTCTCACCACTTTTTGACCTTCTTGCATTTGGCTTAAATCTATTTGAGAAGTGATTTCAACAGTTTCACTGCTAGTGCCTTGTAAAGGATCTTTGATTCCACAGACGGGGCAGAGATCTGTGTCAAACTTTGATAAACGTGCCCCACAGTTACGACAATTTGGCATAAATTTAACTCTTTCTACATTCTATTCTTTATTTAAATAAAAAGCACGAATAACTAGATATTTGTGTGCTTGGAATTATATTTTACTGGTTAGGTGTGCTTTAACTCAACAACATTCTAAAAATTTTAAAAACTTAACTTGCTATGTGAATATCTTTTCTATATAATTACTTCTTGCTTACATTTGTAAGCGATTTGGCTGGATAGCTCAGCTGGCTAGAGCAATCGGTTCATACCCGGTCGGTCGACGGTTCGAATCCGCCTCCAGCTACCAAATTGTTTTCTAAGGGGTTCAGGTATGAACCTCTTTTTTGTTTCATTTAAGGTTATATACTTATATTCATATTGTGAATACCTTTGAGAGAGGATTTATATATGAAACAATCAGTTAAAAAATTAGTCATGCTTTTGGCTTTATCAGGTCTCGTTAGTGGCTGCGCTGTTCAGGCATCCACAAGCGAAAACTCAAATAATAGTTCCACTGCTTCTATTTCCTCATCCGTTAGCGAGAGCGAAAACAGCAGTTCTAACACCACTAGTGAATCATCTAGTTCTTCTTTTATGACATCTAGCACAAACCTCAATCCAGATGATTGCACTAACCACCAACTTACAGAAACCATTATTGAAGAAGCTACACTTTTAGAAAAAGGCACTGTTCATTATCATTGCCCAAACTGTGATTTTGATGCTGACGGTGATTGTTATAAGATGGATGAATTCGTCTTTGACGATATGTCTTATATGTATGATGGCAATAGCCATAAAGTAATGATTGAAGGTGTTTTACCTTATGGTGTCACTGTGCAATATGAAAATAACGAACGTAAAGAATTAGGCACACAAGAAGCCACCGCTAAATTCTATGGTGATAACAATGTTCTCATCATGGAAAAGAAAGCCAAGATTAATATTACTGAAAATATCGGTTTACCAAACGTTAGAGTGGAAACCGTAGATGGTGAAGATCCTGACTGGCATAGTCATAACGGGGAAAGAGAATATAAAGATATGAAACTCACCATCGATAATGCTGGTCAAGCTAGTTATGAATTCTCTAACTTAGCGGGTCAAATTAAGGTCAGAGGTAACAGTACTAACCAAGAATCAGTGGCGAAACGTGCTTTCCGTCTTAAACTCGGTGGTAAAACTAACTTACTAGGTCTTAACGATGGCTTAAAAGAAAAGAGCTGGGTCTTACTCGCCGACTTCTTTGACCAATCTAGGTTTAGAAACGAAACCGCTTTTGCGATGGGCAATTCCTTATTTAACTATTCTGGTTATTATTCCAGCGATTATAAACACGTCAACTTATACATGAATGGTGAAAACCGTGGCGTCTATCTTTTAGCAGAACAACAACAAGCTAAGAAAGGTCGTATTCCAATTAACGAAGCAGCGGAAAACTATACCGGCACTGATGTTGGTTATTTAATCGAAATCGATGGACTTGTCACTCAACAAGGCCATGTTGATAGCACCACTCATATCGGCACTTTAGAAGGTGATCCTTGCTTCACTACTGGCACAGGCAGTTCTAGTGGCTGGGGTTGGGGTGGCCAAGGTGGCGATTCCATCAATGGTGTTTCTATTTCTGATAAAGGCTATGCTGTTAAGACTGACACCTATGGTGATGACCAAGTCCCATTTATTAGAGACTATATGAATAATGTCTTAAAGGCTTTTAAGGGCTTATTTAAAGACGGCGCTAAACAAATAGTCAATGAAAACGCTGAACTCGTTGATAGTCCATACACCACTCAATATGACACATTAAATGCTTATATCGATGTCGACTCATTCATGAGAATGTATGTCCTTCAAGAATTTATGAAAGACTATGATGTCGGTTGGGGCAGTTTCTATATGTATGTCGACTTCTCTTCGAAGAGTACAGTTAAACGTTTGACCATGTCTGCTCCTTGGGACTTTGATTTGGGCGAAGGCAATAAGCAAGGCAGCTCTGGTGGCTGGGGAGGCTGGGGAGGCCAAGGTGGTTCCTCTAGCGATAAAGACATCCCAACCTCAGGTATCTCTTCTACCAATGATAACTTCTTGAATAATAGTGAATATGCAACTGGCATGACCACCGCCAATCCATGGTTATATATGCTTAGCCAAACAGACTTCTTTAAGGACATGTTTAAAAAGTATTATTCCATTTTTGATAAATCAGGTATCTTTGATAAAATGATTAGTAACATCGAATATGAACGCGTTGCGTTTAAAGATGTCTTTGATGATAACCACACTAGATATGGTAAAGGTGCATCAGGTGCAACCTTAATGCAAACTAGACAATATGATAGTTTTACTGAGGCCACGACATATCTTGTTAGTTGGTTAACTGAAAGAAAGGCTTATTTGGATAGCGTTTACCTCAAATAATGAAAAACCAAAAACTCTCATTTCTTTTCGTTCTTGCCTTAGCGATTACTGGATGTAACGTAGTTAATACCACTATTTCTGGTAGTTCATCTTTTAACAATGGCTCTTCAACTGAAAGTAGCTCATCCGCTAGTAGCAGTTCTATTTGTGAACACGATTTCGTTTTCTCAAACGATGAGAACGAGATACCAACAATTATTCAAAGCCAAGGCGCTAAATATGTTTGTAATAAATGTGGCGCTGAAAAATACGAAAACGCTAGTTATGATTTAAATGAATACGAATTCGTTGATCAATCATATATGTATGATGGCAACGAACATCAATTAACCATCAGGGGTATGATTCCTTATGGCTGCACCGTGGAATATGAAAACAATTCCCTTAAGGAAATTGGTGAAAAAGAAGCCACCGCTAGAGTGTATGATGAAAAGCATCAATTGATTGATGTTAAAAAAGCCAAGATTCATATTATTGAAAACACTGGAATGCCTAATATCAGAATCGACACTGATAACAAACCAGTCGAATCTAAAGAAACATATGTTCCGATGACGTTATCAACGGATAACTGTAACGATAAATATAAACTCAACGACGCTCCTGGTGAAATCAGATGCCGTGGTAATGGCACGATGACTTATGATAAGAAGCCATATCGTATTAAGTTTACTAGTAAAACTAATATGCTTGGTTTAAATCACGGAGCAAAGGCAAAGAGCTGGGTTTTACTTGCGGAATACGCTGACCAATCAATGGTGAGAAACGCCACTGCGTTCTATTTAGGTAACTCATTATTTAACTATTCGGATAATTATTGTTCTGATTATATGCCTGTTCAGGTTTACCTTAATGGTAAATACAATGGCGTCTACGTTTTAGCGGAACAACAACAAGCTAATTCCAATCGTATTAAGATTAACGAAGCCGAAAAGAATGACACATCCACAGATGTTGGTTATTTAATTGAACTAGATAGCCGCGCAAGTGAAGAAGACTACTACTTCTCCGTTGGTAAAGGTACTGACTGGAGCATGTTCCCTGGTATGCCTGGAGGCTGGGGAGGTGACGGTGAACAGCCTGATAAACTAGATGGTGCTTCCCTCTACCGTAAAGACTATGCAGTTAAAACTGATGTCTATTCGCAAGACCAAGTTAACTATATTAAAAAATATCTCACTAATGTGTACTATGCTTTTTATAAAGCAGTCCATGGCGATGGCTTATTCGTGTTAGACGATAATAACGAATTAGTGGCCAGTCCATACACCACACAATTTGAAACACTTAATTCTATTATCGATTTAGAGTCAGTTTTTAAGATGTATCTCTTACATGAATATATGAAAGATGTCGATGTGGGATTTGGTAGTTTCTATATGTTTGTGGACTTCTCCACCACTAGCAAATATAAACGTCTCACCTTTGGTGCACCTTGGGATTTTGACTGGAGCAGCGGTAACGTGAACACTAGCGAATGTTATGGTAGTTCTGGTGAATACTGCTCTAAGAGTCAAGGCAATTTCAACCCATGGTTCTTTATGCTTTCTAGAGCGGACTTCTTTAGAAGCACGATTAAGAAATACTATAGTGTCTTTAAGAACTCACAAATCCTAGAAGGAGCGATTGCTCAGGCTAATTACTTTGCCGCAGCATTTAAAAATGACTACGTTAAGAATTATCAAAAATGGGATAACTTAGGAAAGATTACTCCTAAATACACTCCTGATATCGCTAGAACATTTAAGAGCCATCAAGATGCGGTTGATTATTTAACTAAATGGTTAAGTGATAGAAAGAAATCACTTGATCAAATATTCAAATAGACAAGGGAACTTAAAGTTCCCTTTTTCTTTTAAAAGCAAATCGCTTGCTTTAATAAATATAAAGCATATAATTTTTGCCATGATAAAAAGAATTGCTCACATCTTTAAGCCACGCGATATGACAACTGGAAATATCTTTCTCAAGATAATCCTTTTTGCTATACCAGCGATGCTCACAACGATGATGCAGTTGTTGTACACCACGATTGACTTAACCACTGTCCATTATGGTGATTCCGCTGAATCGATGGGTGCAATTGCTTCTAACACCGCGCTTATCAATTTAATTATTGTGGTGTTCACTGGTGTCTCTCTTGGTGCGAACGTTGTTTTATCTGAAGCTAAGGGCGCTGGCAATCAAGAAAAAGCGAGCAAAGTACTACACACCTCGCTTGTTTTTGCTTTAATATCCGGTTTTTTTGTCGGTGTTTTAGGCTTCTTTATTAGTGATAACTTACTAGAATTAATGGGTACAGAAGCCCACTATTTTGCTAAAGCGGCGTTATATTTAAAGATATATTTCTGTGGTCTACCATTCTTAATGGTTTATAACTATGCTGCTCAATTATTAAGAGCGCAAGGTGATTCACTCTCACCATTCTTAGCGTTATTAATAGCGGGAATTATTAATGTTGGTTTTGACTGCTTGTTTGTTTTCCCAATGCATATGGGTGTTGCAGGTGTCGCTTTAGCCACTATTATTGCGGAAGCAGTTTCTGCGATTATTTGTGTCTTTGTTTTAATCAAAGGCAAACGTAACTATGTTAGTTTGAAGATCAAACAGTTTAGAATTGATGGACCAGTACTTCTAGAAGTACTTAAGATTGGTTTACCAGCGGGTCTACAAGGTTTCTTCTTCTCTTTACCAAACGTCTTTATTCAATCATCGTTATATACGATTGACCCAGGTAACGTTAATTTAGAAAACGGGGCAACTGCTTCTGGTAATATTGAAGGCTACTTCTTTGCGGTTTGTGACGCGATTGCGGTCTCAACGATGACTTATATCGCGGCGAATATCGGGGCAAAGAAAAAAGAGAATATCAAGAAGAGCATTCTCTTTGGTTTAACTTGGGGCGCAATATTTTGTTTGATTATCGCTATTGTGACCTTGTTATTGCATAAGCCACTTCTATCGTTGTTCGTTGATAATCAAGAATCTATTGACGCTGGTTATACGAGACTTAGCTTGATGGGCTATTTATATTTCTTTGACTTTACAATGGCTTTTACCGCCGCGGTATTACGTGGTATGAAAAGATCCACGTTCCCAATGGTCACTACCTTAGTGTGCTGTACTGGCTTAAGAATTCTTTTGATTTTAACAGTTTTCAACAACGTTGAAATGTTCCATACAGTCTTCTGGCTCTATGCTTTATTCCCAATTACTTGGGTTATCGCTACGACATGTAACGTCATAGCAATCGCAGTTACTCTTCCTAAAGATTTAAAGAAGCTAGATGATTCTATTAGAAGAGAACCACCACAACCGCAAGAATAATCAAAATTACACCACCAATAATGCCCGATATTTCGTATCGGCCTTTTAATAATTTTAAGATTTGTTTGCCTAAGAACAAACCGATTAAAGACATAATAAATGTCACTATTAGGATAATAGAGACATGCAACCAGACTGTCGTGACATTTGATAATCCTGCGTGTAATGTCACACCAGCGGCTAAAGCGTCTATCGCTGTCACAAAGCCATAGAAGATGACTTCTTTAAAGGAGAACTTCTTAGAAGTTTTTTCTTCTGGTTGTTTTCTTAATTCAATAATGGATTCGACGAGCATTTTAATACCAATGAGGAGTAATAAGCCAAAGGCGACCCATTTCACGACGATTGAGGCGATTTGGCCCGCTTGTTCACCCACAAGGTCTCCTGCTATTCTTTCAATGATTTCAACAAGCCAGAAGCCGATTAAAGGCATTAAAGCTTGCATGAAACCAAAGGTTCCGGCGATAAAGAATGATTTCTTTTTATTAATATCGGTATATGTTAAGCCATCAGTTAAGGCCACAGAAAAAGCATCCATTGCTAAACCTAAGCCTAAAAAGAAGATTGCTAATAATATTTGCCAAGTCATATTACTTTATATCAATCCAATATCTTTCTAATGGTTTACCATCTTCCATGACGATGTTTTCTAAGACACCACCATTATTGAGGATGGATTTCTTTGAACCAATGTTATCAGAGTTGCAACATATTAAAGCTCTATCAATGCCTAGTTTCTTGCATTCGATTAGCGCTAATCTGATCATTTCGGTGGCGTAGCCTTTTCTTCTTTCGCTAGGTCTAACTCCATCCCCAATATGACCGCCATAGTTAAGTAAGTGTTCGTTTAAGTAATGACGAATATTAACAGCGCCTAATAATCTATTTCTTTCTTCATCTAAAAGGAAGAACACTGAATCAGGAACAAAACCATTTGTTGGTTCTTTAGTTTCTAAGTTATCTAAATAATAGTCAAAGTTATGATAGTCATTCTTAAAAATAACATAAGGAGATGTATCAGTATGATTGACTTCTTGGTCTAGTTTCCATTCATCAATCATTTCCCCTAGTTGTTTCTCGTATTCTTTTGTGAGTTTGATTAATTTGACTTTCATAATAGCCATTATCATAGCACTTTATTTTCTAAAGAAAAGAAAAACAAGCGAACATATCTCACGAGTGGGCAATATTATTGACTTATCAAAACTATATATATGGGATATAATTAAAGTATGAAGAAATCATATTTTTTATCACTCGCTGCCTTGCTTTTAACAGCATGTGCAAGTAATCCATCATCAAATACTTCGTCTACTGGATTTGATGGCAAATATGCAAAAGGAGAGTTGATTTATACATTCGAACAAAAGACTCCTGCTTCACATGAAAACGAAGAAATTGAAATCACAGTAGAACAATTAAAAGATCACAAACTCATCTATAAAATCGATCGCGAGAATAACGACCGTTATTTAAAGTTTGATGATTATGAAATGAATCTCAATAAATTTGCACTAATTAACGCTTTTGTCAGTGACATTGACTGTGACAGTTCACTTGATGTCTGTGTCAATCTACAACAGAGTGGTTCTAGTGGTATTAAAAAACGTGTCGTTATTTATAGTCTTAAAAAGAAAAATGTTATTTACGAAGCTAATGAGAATTATAGTGAAGCATCGTTTGATTCTTACGAGCTCAAAGTTAACGAAGAAAAAGAATTAATTGTTGAACAATATAATAAAAAGAAAAATGTTTCCATTTATCCTTTGAAGTATGGCCGTTTCTTAAATAACTATAATCAAGAAATGTCTCTTGAATGGGCAAACTATGATTTAAAAGTCTATAACATCGAACCAGATATGACAGACTCTGCGACCCAAAAAACAAGAACACGTGTCAACGGCAAATGGGCTTTCACAGTATCTAGAGATACTTCATACAATCTTATGGTCTATGCCGACCTCGTTGGAGACTTTAATGAGAGATTCGATGAATACCGTGATGCGAATTTCTACACTCTATCTTATAAAGCAGATTTTTATAGTCAGTTAGAGGCTATTGAACGCGGTGGTAATTCCGTTTACACAACTTACGCGATTACTTTTAGTAAAACTGGCACCACTGAGTTAATATTCACGATGTTAGGATATTCTGAGGCTGTCATATTCACAGTTCAGTAATTTAGAAAAATAAAAACGGCACTGAGTATTCAATGCCGTATTTTTTTACGTGGCGGAGAATTAGGGATTCGAACCCTAGCAGGACTTGCATCCTCTATCGGTTTTCAAGACCGACCCCTTCAACCGCTTGGGTAATTCTCCATATGGTGGACCATCCAGGACTTGAACCCGGAACATAACGGTTATGGGCCGTCCACTCTAACCGATTGAGTTAATGGTCCATGTGCGTCGAAGTTTATTGGGGATTAGCCCTTTAAACCCCTTGATTGACGATCCATGTCCTCAACGACGATATCGAAGATTTCGCCGAGAGTGGCACAATGTGAGAGTAAATCCCATGGTTCGTTTGTGTGGAAATGAATCTTAATCATTTCATCATCGCCAACACAGATAAGGGAATCGCCTTTCATGTTTTCTAAAATCCAATCAGTGATTTCATCTTCATCAAGGCCTTTACCTTCAATTAATAATTGAGTGTCATAACGGTATTGTAACATGAGTTTTACCCCCTATGTATATATTTAATCACATAGTGATTATAAACAAATTGGTGGATCCGACGAGAATCGAACTCGCTACCTCCTGAATGCAAATCAGGCGCTCTCCCAGGTGAGCTACGGACCCAGCGCTGTTAAACAGCATTAAATACATTAGCAATTTTATTGCCACTTATCAAGTAAATTATAATTTAGTAACTGTAATTGAAGCGCGATATTCGTCTAAAGCGTTGATAGTAAATGTGAAACCGATATCATTACCGTTGTTAAATTTACCTGGCTCGACAAATTGTTTTTTAACTTTATCAAGGTTGAAAGAACCAGATTTATACAAGTTAGAAGAGGTTAAATCTGTATTCGGTTTGTAATCTGTATAACGATCGTTTCTAATCAACTGTAAAATGTTGTAATCATAGTTACCATTTCCTAATGGAGACAAGTATCCAGAAGAAACATCGTCACTATAATATGTATTGGACATAGCCATTTGGATGTTGTAATTTGAACCATCTGGTGGATTAGAGATGATTTGCTTGTTAACTGCTAAACGCGCATCCACGTGCCATAATCTAATTCCACGTTCTTTTGGTCCTTGTGGATAACGACCACCATATTGATAATCACAGTCCATCTTATTTAAGCCAGTTGGTGTGTAATATTCTAAAAGAAGATATTCATCAAATGGTGAATTGTAAGCATTTGGATTTGGTGAAAGAAGAATCATTTCACCAGTTTCAGCGAATGGCTTTAAGTCAATTGTAGTTGTTTCTGTAGGAATATACGCACTACCCCAACCTAAAGCATATGAACTAAATGGATCATGACCCCCGACGTTATTGTCTTGCATGGAGAAACCAGCGGCAGGACTATATTTGCCAGAATAGTCATAATAGTCTTCTAAACCAAAGACGTGACCCATTTCATGAGTATATGTATGTGCATCAATATTGCAATGTGTTGTATCGCCATTAGCATAGTTGGTCTTGCCTGTGCGCTCGGTCGCCTTGTTGGAACTGTACATGAAGTCATAACTAGCCCAGAAGAAAACGTTTGGATTTGGATTTCTGGTGCTAGATGTGCCACCAAGCCAATAGCAATAGGCCCATAAGTTGTCTAGATTTCTATTTCCTAATGCTTGGTGATCAGGTGCGGCATAGATAAGCATGACACTATCGATAAAACCATCACCATCTTTATCGTAATTCTTTCTTTTATCGCTTGTGTTATAAGTATTGAAATACCAGTCGGTAGCGTTTCTAACCAAGGTTGTTGTTCTAGTAACATAACCATCATCCTGACCATAGTAACTAGAGTTATTATCAGCGCTATACCAGTCTGATACTGTACCGGTTAATGTTAAAGCACCATGACTTTCTTCTTCATAGAAAGTTTTAACACTTCTCCAACCTGTTTCTTCGTTGGTGCCAAAATAAGCTGTTTCAATATCCGCTTTGATAGCATCTTTCTTACCTGTGGAGATGTAATTGCCGGAATCAGTAAACCATACTGGAATGACTAAGATATTGGCTGCACCCACACATGGCGCAGATGAAATGCCACCGGCATACTTCGTATAGTCTTTATATGTATATGAAGCCTTCTTCACCTCTAATGTACCTGGTTCTGGAGTAGAAGAGGATGATGATGAAGAGGATGAAGAGCTTGATGTAGTGCTTGGTTTAGAACTAGATGATGAGCTTGATGAAGAACTGCTAGAGGAGGATGAACTGCTACTAGAAGAACTGGATGAGCTACTGGAACTCGAAGAGCTGGAGCTACTTGAGCTCGAACTAGAACTACTAGAGGAAGAGCTACTACTTGAACTTGAACTGCTAGAAGATGAACTGCTACTGGAGCTACTGCTAGAGCTTGAGCTTGATGAGCTACTAGATGAGCTAGAACTGCTTGATGAACTAGAGGAACTAGAAGAAGAACTTGTAGAGGAATCATTACTAGAAGAAGTATTTGTGGATGTATCGTCGCTTGGTTCATCCTTTGTGGACGATTCTATAGAATCACTTGATGTGCTTGTACGATTGGTATTTCCATCACCACCAAAGGTAAAAGACCACGATTGACAGCCACTAATCGCGGTAACCGCTAATAGAGCGATACCAAATACAAATAACTTCTTTTTATTCATTTAATAGAGTCCCTTTTTCTCCGGAGTAATGTCTTGCACCGGGGGACTATTATAGCACATTGAACCTTAAAATAAATGAAAATCATTTAATTTATAAAACAATGCTCTAAAATATTAAGAGTATGTCATTACAAAAATATCTCAATAATCTAGAGAGTTTATCAGGCAAGAAAGTTTTAATCACAGGTGGTACTTCTGGTATCGGTTTAAGTATCGTTGATCAACTCCTATACAAGGGAGCTGATGTCGTCGTTTTAGCGAGAAACCCTGATAAGTCAAAAGAGGTTAAATATAGGATGCTAGAAAAGTATCCTGATTGTCACCTAGATTTTATTAGTTATGACCAAAGTGATTTTAAGAGTATTGAAACCGCTATTGACGTGATTTTAAAAGAGCATAATGACTTCTATGCTTTGATACTAAATGCTGGATGCTTTACAACATATAAAACACAAAAAGTTGATGATGATATGTCTTTAACTATCAAGACCAACTTTGTTGGACTTGCTTATTTTCTTGATATATTAATTCCTAAATTAAATAATAAACATCGCATTATCTTCCAAGGTTCTTTAGCGGCAGGCTATTACTTCAAGAAGCCTTATGATTTATATAAATATAAAGCAAGCAGTTTCCAACAATACTGTATGTCAAAAGCGGGTGTTGAAGAAATCTACAACCACTACCGCTCATTAGATTTAGAAAACTTATCTTTCTATTTAGTGGAACCAGGTTTAACAAGCACAGATATCTTAAGAGACTTCCCGTTTCCAATAAAGCAGTTAGGAAGTTTATTCCTCAAGGCTGCATCTCACTCCGTTAGAAAAGCCAGCTTAACCGCTTTGCTTGCTTTACAAGAAAACATTCATCCATGTTATATCGTGCCGCATAGTCCTTTTACATGGAGAGGCTATCCAAAAATCAAGCCATTTCCTAAAAAGAGAAATAGGCCTTATTTATACAATCTTGTCGAAGAGACAATTAAAAAGGGGAATTAGATTCCCCTATTTTTATGCTGTTCTAACTCCGTTAATGGAATAGACCCAAGTGGAATTATCAAGCTCAGGTGTAGTGCTGTTATAGTAAAACGCTTTACCACAGACGATTAATTCATCACCAAGTTGTAATTCGTTAACATCTGTCCAAGTTGAGCCAGAGTTATTCTGAGTTTTCTTAAGATAATAAATCATGATTTCATTATCGGTGCCTTCGTCTTTAATATAGACCTTGCTCATATCACCTTGACCAGAAACATAAGCCGCTTGTCTACTAACAACACCTTTGTAATACAATGCTAAAGATCCAGCATTATAAGCACTTGAACCTGGATGTGTATAGGCATACTCTAAGGCTTCGGCAACTGTTCTTGGATCATCAGCTGTTCCTTCATGACCAGATGGAGCATCATACCAGTTACCAGCGGCGATGTAATCTTTTAATAAGTCTCTAGCGTAGATACCAAAATCATAGGTATCGACATATGTTAAATGGTTTTGAGTGAAGTCTAAGCTATATTGGTCAGTCACAACATAGTATGTTGAATAATCATTAATACTATCTTTAACACTATTACCATAGCTTGACCATGTGACATAGTAGTTACTATTTTCAAGTGTATAGAATGATGTGTTCTTTAAGTAATAACCACTGATGGAACATAAAACGATATCGTTATCAAATGGGAATAAGTCGTTTAGTTGGGTATAGAGAACTTGACCAGCTTCTAGATAACTGCCACGGCAAGAGATATAACCACCACCGAGAAGAACATCATATTGGTTGTTCCACTTCTTTAAACCAGCTTCTAAGTAGAGGTCCGCAATCTTGCTCTTTAATTCTGTTGGGTACTTTCTAGTACTGACATTACCGATTGGTTCATAGGCGAAAGCATACTTATCATAATACTTTGTGAACAAAGCATTAACAGCAGCATCTTCTGCATAGTCACGATACGGACCACTGTAACGGGTGTCATAGCTAACAGTATCAGTGACTGTGAAAGATGAATTTGTAAGATCGAGGTTCACAGCGATTTTATAGAATTCTTGATTATAGGCATAACTTTGAATGTGATAGATGTTATAGGAATCTTGATAACAATAATCCGCATGGGTATGGCCTTCTAAGACTAAGTCAACGTAATGGCCACTGCTTAGGCTAATATCATATCTATCGTCTTCATCTCTATCACCAGCACCATGGATGGAATAGATAATGAAGTCGCATTTTTCTTCATTTCTTAATCTGGTAGATTCTTGTTTAACCATATTGGTTAAAGTATCACCTTGTGCGAAGTAAACATCTTTTACTCTGCTGCCAGAGATAGAACCATAACAATCACCAATTGCACCGATAACGCCGATCTTTGCACCACTTCTTATAAATGTTGTAGAAGGTGAAACGAAATCAGCGATTTGGTTATTGCTTCTATTTAAAACGTTAATGCCTAAAGTTGGGAAGCTAGCTAATTCTGAGTTTTGTTTAATGACATCTGTGCCCCAGTCAAATTCGTGGTTACCGACAGTCATGGAAACAAAGTTCATGGAATTCATCCATTCAGTGACTAAGTTACCTCTTGTATAGTTACTTTCAACTGAGCCTTGCCACATATCACCTTGAGAGATGAAGATGGAATTATCAGCAGAAGAGATTTCCTTTAACAATGTTGTGGTTTTAGCAATGCCAATACCCTTACCTTCGGTATCTTTGACATTACCATGTGTATCGTTAAAGGCAAAGATATCTAAAGGCACATTTTGTGGTCTTTGAGAGCTGGATGAGCTACTTGAAGATGAGGATGAAACACTTGAAGAAGTGCTCGAAGAACTTGATGAGTTAGAACTAGAACTCAAAGAAGAACTAGAACTGTTTGATGAAGTGCTGCTAGAGGTAGAAGAACTGGACTTGCTAGATGAAGAAGAACTACTACTGGATTTTGAAGAACTAGTGGTACTTGATGTTGTGGAAGTATGTGAGGAAACACTACTGGATGAGCTGTTTCCATTAGAGCTAGTTGGAGTACAAGCTGAAGCGCACATTGCAATGAGCATTAAAGCGCCTAACAATAAACTTTTCTTTTTCATAAAAAACCTTTCCCAATTATTAAATAATAAAATAACCATTTTTTCAATGGTTAATTATGCATTTTATTGAGATAATAACACACTATTTCTAGCGTTCACGACGGACGTGACCAGTATTGTTATAGTGTTTGTTTTTGTCTTGATACATTAATTCTTCAGCTTTTTGAATGGCTTCTTCAAAAGTGATATTGCCCGCTTTTTTGTCGAGATAGCAGCAACCGATAGCCGCACTATAGGCACATTCATCCATGCGTTTTCTAATTGTGCTTACTGTGTGATCTAATTGTTCAATCTTACCTTGGAACATTAAGATGACAAATTCATCACCACTGACACGATATGTACACATCACTGATGGCTCAACACTGTTATCAAAAATATTTGCTAATTCATTAAGCGCTTCATCACCAATCTTATGGCCATAATTGTCGTTAACGAATTTTAATTCGTTCATATCAATGACAACAAGACCATTGATAAGTTCTTTATAACGAGATACATCCTCAAGATATGTTCTTCTATCGTAGAGATTTGTTAATGGGTCTCTAGAAGAATTAACAGTCATGATGAAGATGTAATTAATCATGGCGCATATTTCACAAGCGATATTGAGTAAGTCGTTTCTTGTAGTCACCATTTCTGCGGCGACTGTAGCAAGGACAACTGCGACACATAAAAGTAAAACAACACCGTCACGACGATGTTTGCCGTGGAATCTCACAGTGGAAACATACACCACAACGCCTAAATAGAACAAACAAATGGCGTGAGAAACAAAGTTCAAGAATGTGCCTCTAACGAACTCAGCTTCAATACCATCTGGCTTCATTTGGTAATAGAAGACAAGATTTCTTAAAGGTTCCACACCCATGAACAATGGGATGATATAAACAACCAGGTTCACTAATAATGGAATGGCAATCATATTAAAGAACCAGCGTTCACGCTTAAAGTCCATGTTAGCAAGTAACACGAATATGAATAGCAAAACTGGTCTTAAGATATAACCTAAAGATGTGAAGATAGTTCCCACGACAGGAAGACCTGCTCTTTGGGAATACTTTTCAAGCGCACAGACAACGGATAAGAGCAAGACAATCGTAGTAAAAGCAAGGAAGTAAAGGCTTTCTTTTCTTCTGACACGAATATTTCTAAAGGCCAAAAAGATCATGACCGCAGAAATAGAAAATAATGGAATGTTTGAAACTAGATAACTTGGTATATCCATATGCTGTAGTAAAAGTTAGTGGTATTTTAGCACTTAGCATAAAAAATGTATATATTTTTGATTTTTACTTTGAAAAAATCATTTTATAGTCCTGTTAAAACTTTATAGACAATCTTGCGATTTCTCTTATCTTTTACAAACACACATTTTTGTTAGATATCATCGTAAAAAGGTGTATACTTAAAGTAACAGAAGTAGAATTATGTAACGGTTCTACAAATGGAACACATATATGGGTTACACAAAAGGAGACATCCACTAAATTGTGGAGACACAAAGAGAGTTTTTCTTATCTAATCAAGCTCTTGATATTTTGTTTAGAAAGAAGCAATTGATTGGGTTAAAAGACGTAAGAAACGTCAACGGAAAGAGACTCTTTTTGAAGGCTCAAGACATAGGCATGTTTTTGCGATATCAGTTAACCCATATTTCTTAAGTAGGTGAATCGTATGCTTCCATTAATTCTTATCATTATCTTTATTTGTTTAGGGGCAGTAAACTTAGTTTTCTTCTTACGTGAGAAAGTTAAGAACTATTCCGTTAAGGCAGTAATGTTCAAAGCCATTGCTTCTTTATTCTTTGTTGCGGTTGCTGCGGTTTCCTTATATGTTAAAGGACATCATGCTCTAGCAATATTTGTGACTTTAGGTCTATTTTCAGGCGTTTTGGGCGACATTTGGCTTGATTTCAAATATGTTTTCAAGGAACACGAAGTTGTCTTTACATACGCCGGTTTTATTGCCTTCGCTTTAGGACACGCTTGCTATATCACCGGTATGTTCTTAGAGTTCTTTAATGGACAAAGTCCTTTATACATTATTCTTCCACTTGTGGGTGGCTTATTGATTAGTGTACTCAATCTCTTTATCGCTAAACCAATGAAGTTAGATTATAGTGGCTATAAGCTTATTAGCTTTATCTATGGCTTCTTCTTATTTGGCATGACTTTAACAGCGTTAAGTCTTTCCATTATGATGAGCTTTAACAGCACCACTTTAATCATGATGTTCTCAGGCGGCTTATTATTCACGATCTCTGATTTAATCTTAAGTGGTACATATTTTGGTCAAGGTAAAGAAAGACCGGTTGATATCATCACCAACACGGTCACTTATTACGCCGCTCAATTTGTTATCGCTTTAGCGTTGTTCTTTATTTAATTTACGTTGTTCTTTTTCTAGATTGTTATTATAGATTCTCACTAATGTAGGGAGATTATATTTTAATATAAACGCTGGAAGAACGATTAGTATTGCGTTCACTATTGCGACTGGTAAACCGATTGTTAGCCAGATATTAGACTGACCAGTGTACATTTTCCAGTCCAACAAAAGGATTAAGAATGAGGCTGGCACACTATATAAGTGAATAGCAACGCCATATCTTGCTTCTAAAATGAATCTAGAAACATATTCGTTATCAAATGGATTAGCGAATTGGTTTTTATGGAAACCAGTAAAACTACCTAATTCAGGAACATGTTCTTTCCATTTATTTACTCTCAAAAACTTATAGAATTTAAATTCTCTTGGACCTGTTTTAAATATACCTTTATCTTTTTGGAACCATTTCTCAGGCATCCTACGGATGATGAAGGCCACTAGGCCATCAATTAATATCGCAATGATTGTTAACGCCACAGTGAAAATAATATATAACCAAAACTTATCCTGGTATAAAGGATTAAAGAAACAGTTTAGAGTAATGGTTATAGCCATTGCGACGAGAATAATAATTGAATAAAGAAGCATTATTTGTCCTCAGGTAAATAAGAGAGTTCCACGCCATAAACTTGTTCGTAGATTTCTTTACAGCGTTGTTCATTTAACTCTTTCATGTAGTTAACGTTTTCTTGTTGGCTTAAATCTTCATCTGGATAAATTGGTTTTAAGAAGTGAAGAGTATAAGCTTGGACGTATGAGCCATCTTTATCAAGTTTATCGGTATCACGCATAGTAATGAATGTTGGGATAACTGGCACATTATTTTTGCTAGCAAAAATGAAAGCACCTTGTTTTAATGGCTTTGGCTTACGATAGTTCCACCACATGGATTGTTCTGGATAGATAAGGATATAGTTACCTTTTTTAAGAATTGTTGTTATGGAAGAGTATAAGTCTCTTAAGACTGTTGGGTTAGTAGCTAATGGAAGAGTATAGCAGTTTCTTAAAAAGAAACCGTATAAACCAGGCATTGTGTAGTTACCTTCTCTAATAATCTTATAGAGCTTCTTTGTTTTAGCGAATTTCTTCATCGCTAAATGAAGAGGGATACTATCAAATGGTGAGAAGTGATTCGCGGTGATAATTGCACCACCCTTGACACTCTTGAGGTTTTCAACACCTTCATAGCCATCAATAACGATATGACCCTTTTTAATCATGTGTTTGAAATATCTATTGGAATAGTAATTAGCCCACATGGTCTTGATCTTACTAGTCCATTTCTTTCGTAAGTAGTCAACATCTCCTGGCATTAAGTGATTGAATGGAGGATCGTTTTCCACGTCCACATCAAAACGTCTACTTCTTTCAAGAGCGTTGATTTTATCAACGATAGCTTGTCTTTCATCGCTGAGTTTAGGAGCGATTGGTTCATCACTTCTAATTCTTTGATCGATAGAAGGTTCACGAACTTTTTCAGGTACTCCATTAATCTTATCGTGATATTCTTGAGCTTTAGAAGCTTCTAAGTTACAGAAGGCTTTAACACCATCGACACCTTGAAGAATCTTATCAGTGACTTCTTGAGGAATAGCTTCTCTATTTTTGAGAATTGTTTCTTTAACACCCGCAAGTTCGGCATATTTGAAGAATTCTTCTTCATACATGATGTTCTTTAAGTTCCAAGGCTTGAACATTAAGTTATAGTGAATGATGGATGGGTTTTCCATTCTTTCCCCTAATGGCATCACGTTCCACTTTGGATCTAAAAGAAGGGCTTGGTCTTTACATAAATAGTTAAAGACGTCTTGGTCTTGGGCCACTTTGAAAGTGACTTTCTTTAGTAAATCAATAAATCTTCTTTCTAGACCAAATTCTCTTAATTTCTTAAAGTTCATTAATAAGATACCAGCGTTGAAGTATTTGCGGTGATCCATCTCAATGACCTTATCAACGTAGTTACCAAACTCATCATAGAGTTGAACAGATGCATCTGGAATAGCACCCACTAGGTTGTTGCCTAAATCGGTGAAATATAATTTAGCAATGTCTTCCCTAACGACGATATCACTATCGAGATAAAGACCCTTATTGAACAATGGGAATAAGTTAGGTAGGAATAAACGGTAATAAGTAGTAATTGTATAGTAGTCACGAACGTCTAACTTAACAGAGATGGAATGCACCTTAGCGGTCACATCCATGAACCAAATGAATATATTTTTATTGTTTTGATATTTGCGTAGTATCTTCTTGCTCTTACAAGATAAGCCATCATGAAGAACGGTTAAGTGATATGTATATTTCTTGCTAGCGTGTCTCGCGATACTAGCGATAGTAACCGAAAGATATGGAATATAGTTATCATCCACTGTGAAGAAGAGACGTACAACTTTTCGTTTTGCCATAAATAAAAGCCTCCTTGGGGCAGTTACAATAATAACAAACGACCATATAGAATTGATTCTATTTGTCCGAAGCAGCCTCTACTTTACGTGGTCTAAAAAGTAGAACTGCCCAAAAACTATAGTATAGTCAGCAATTTTAGTCAAAGGTCTACATGTTAACAGTTGCTTACTATAGTAACATTTGCGCACCCCTACGTGCATGCACAAGATTGCGATTTTGTGTTGACAATATCAGGTAATTATCGTTAAATAAAACATGTGTATTAAAACAAGCGTTTTAGAAAGGAGACTAAAATGCCACCAAGAGCTAAATTTACAAAAGATGAAATTATTAATGCAGGATTAGAAATATTAAGAACATCTGATTTGTCACACGTTACTGCGCGTGAGATTGGTAAGTATTTAAGGAGTTCCGCGAGACCAATCTTCACTACTTTCTCTAATATGAGTGAAGTTGTTGAAGGTATTAAAGAAAAAGCTAGAGATATTTATGATGGCTATGTCCAAGATGGATTGAAACAAGACTTAGCGTTTAAAGGTGTGGGCCAAGCCTATATCCTTTTCGCAGTTAAAGAACCTAAATTATTTCAACTTCTTTTCATGAGAAAACTTGACCAAGATATCGGTGTTAATAAAATCCTTCCTGAAATCGATGATAACTATCAAGCGATATTAGATTCCATCACTAGTCACTACCCTGTTAGTCAAGATGATGCGGTTATTTTATACCGTCATTTATGGATCTACTCACATGGCATTGCTACATTATGTGCAACATCTATGTGCAGATTCACAGGCGAAGAAATCGGTAACATGTTAACCGAAGTCTTCAAGTCATTATTAAAAGAAAGATTAATGGGTAAGTAAGATGATTGAGATTAAAAATATTACTAAATACTATGGCAAAGGCGAGAGCCGTTTTAAAGCATTAGACTCTGTGTCCATGAACATTAGAGAAGGCGAATTTGTTGTCATTCTCGGTGCTTCAGGAAGTGGTAAGTCCACTTTCTTAAACGTTATTTCTGGATTAGAAACTCTTGATGATGGAGAAGTTATTTATAATGATAGTCATCTTGAAAAGATGAACGAAAAGGAATTAACCAAATTCCGTCGAGATAATGTTGCTTTTATCTTTCAACAATATTACTTACTTCCACACCTTAACGTTGAAAAGAATGTCAAGATGGGCGCGGACTTAGGCGGCAAGGAATATCTCAAATACATTGAGGCTGTTGGTTTGCTTGATAAACGCAAAAAACATCCCGCGGAATTAAGTGGCGGCGAACAACAAAGAGTCGCTATCGCAAGAGCATTATCAAAGAGCCCTAAAGTCTTATTCTTAGACGAACCAACTGGTGCGTTAGATGAAAAGACTGGTCGTTTAGTCCTTGATTACATCATTAAATTACAAGAAGAACAAAAGTTCACAATGATTATGGTTACACATAACGCGAATATCGCTGAAACAGCAGACCGTACGATTAAGATGAACAGCGGCAAGATTGTTGACGTTTGTGACAATCTTAACAAGAAATCCGCTTATGAGATTGGATGGTAATTTATGATTGTCAGTTTAAAAGATGGTTTTAAATTAATTGGCATCTCCATCATCGCGTGCTGCGCTGTTTGCGTTTGTAATCTATTTTTAAATTACCAAATTGATTTAAAGAGCATTGCAGATCAAGTCGAAGGACCAGGCGCTCAAGCGATGTATGATGCTTTCTTAAATACTTCATACGTCGTCTGTGCGTGCTGTGGAGGATGTATGCTTATCACTTCCGTGGTGATGCTCTTCTTCTATATTAAGCACTATATTGATAGCCATTCTCGTGAGATTGGTATCTTAAAAGCTCATGGTTATTCTGACTTTAGAATCTCTAGAGGCTTTGCAGTCTTTGGCTTAAGCATCTTCGCTGGCTGCTTCGCTGGCTATCTATTGTCATTCACCCTATTCCCAATATTCTATCATTTGCAGAATGATAACGATGTGTTACCAAATATTCCAATGAAGATCCACTGGATTATGTTTGTCTTGTTAGTTGTTGTGCCCACTATCGTTTTTGCGGGTATCGCTATTGGCTATAGTGTTCTCAAACTTAACCAGCCCACTATTAACTTGCTTAAAGGTATCACCAAACAAAAAGCTAAATACTCTGATGGTAAAGATAAGAAGAACTTTGTTAGCGAAATGAAGAGTTCAATTCTTAGAAGTCGTAAGACACTTGTGTTCTTTATTGGCTTATCATCATTCTGCTTTGCCTCAATGATTCAAATGAGTACAAGCATGGAAGAACTAGCAAGCTTAATGATGGAGTTAATGATTTTAATCATTGGTATCGTCTTAGCATTCACCACTCTATATATTGCTTTAACCACAGTTATCCGTTCTAATCAAAAGAACATCGCCATGATGCGTGTCTTTGGCTACAGCGCGATGGAATGCAAAAGATCGGTATTAGATTGCTACCGCCCCGCTGCTTATATCGGCTTCGCCATCGGCACTGCTTATCAATATGGCCTATTGAAACTTATGGTTGCCGTTGTGTTCGCTAATGTAGAAGGCGTTCCTGATTATCACTTTGACTGGCCAATGTTCTTCATCACCCTTGTAGCATTCATTGTTATCTACGAAGGCGTAATGTTCATATACGGCTATCTCATGAAAAAGATTCCATTAAAGCAAATAATGGATGAATAAAAAAACACCTGGCAAAATGTCAGGTGTTTTTATTTAAACGTTATTCTTATTGAACGATGTATAAACCGTTGTTTGCAAGAACATTATCGTAACCTGTAGTTAACACTGTTTGCATAGCGCTGCTAAAAACAGATGTGTTAAGAGCATATTGACCAATATTATAGTCTGCTTGTTCAAGAGCCATGCTTAGATGTGTTCCAGCGAGGATGCTGTATTCGTAATTCTCTAATACAGAATATTTGCCACTCATTGCATTGATTTTTTCGAGCAATGAACCAGAAGCCATTAAGTGTATCATTAAATCGGCGATACCAATTTGGCCTGCGCCAAAGGTTTCACTAATCCAATCTCTCCAGTCAATAGGAGGTGGGAGAGTGTTGTCGTCTGGATCAGGGAAAATGTAATTCACATATTCCTTGGCATGGTTAACTTCATCGATACCAAGTTCAGCAACTTTTTCCCAAACAATTCTAAAGACCTCTTGGCTAGCAGCCTTAACTGCGCCTGAAGGAATGATATAAAAATCATCAAACTCGTAGTTTGCAGGAACGCCGTTTTGCGTTAAAAGACCTTTTGGAGCATCAATAAATGTCGCGACGTTTTCATCGCCATCAGCAATTGTAATAATTGAGTAGTCATAAACATCAACTTTGAATTTGACTCGTGGTCTTGGTCCTGTTCTTTCTTCAACGTGGTACATGTTGAAATATGTAATTGTTTCTGGAGCCTCTATACCAGAAGAAAGTAAACCATCTCTGAAAGTACTGAAAATTGATTTTGCAGCTTTCTTGTTTCTGTTTTGAATTTGACTCAAGCCCTCTCTTGGATTGAAACTATCGAGATCTTGGACAACTGAACCAAGGTTTTCTAAGAAAGCTTTAGGATTGGCAATTTCAGCAACCGAAACTTCATAAGCATATTCTGGGTTGACTTCAACTTGTTGTTGATTGCCACCAGGAGCACGAACAGTTGCCACGCCTGTAATTGCGGCTAAAGCGGCCGCAGCGAATGTAGTAAAAATCATAATTATAAATCCTTTCTATTTTTTACTTAATTTCATTTTATTATTGTTTAATTAAAAAAAGTCACGTATCATCGTGCTTTTTTTCATTTTTCATTACAAGTTTTTAAAAATGTAATATTAATTAACCTATATGTGACAAAAACACAAAAAAGTATAGATTTAGTCATACTTTATTGTCGTCTATATATTAGAGTTTATAATTATATGTTTTTTTATAGTAAATTCAAGAGTTATTTCACTTTTTTAAAGGGTTTTAAGACCACTATTGTTATTGGACTTTATCAATCTTTTTGTCCGCTAAAACTAAACGGACAAGTAAGAAAATAAGAGTGGCAAAGAATATCACAAAGAAGGAGATATATAAAACTGTTTGAATTGTTGGCCATGGTTGTGTAAAGCCATGATGGTAGCCCATACAATAAGCCAAGATATCGCCACCATAAGCGGTCAACGGAAGAAGTGGAGACCCTACGAGAAGGATGAAGGCTAATAAGTTCAAACGATTCTTTAAAAAATGTTTCATTGTTGTAAATTCCTTTGATTATCTCTAATAAAATTATATCACGATATTCTAGAAGTGAATATCTCATCTATCTGATTTAATAGTTCGGTATTAACCGCACTACTTTTGTCTTTGTCAATTGAAGCAATATATTCTTCCCTTACTTCATCAGGGAGTTTGTCTTTATATTGCTTTCTTAATTCTGTTAGTCCTTTTTCATATTCCCCAGTTAATGTTTCAGCTTCTAAGGTCTTCCATGGCGTTCCATGATGTAGGCCTTCTAACTTAATCGCAGTGACGTTTTCATAATGATCATTAACGATATTGTCATAGAGAGAATATGTCTTACATGGCACAGTTGTGTCTTCAGTTCCATGCACCACTACGTAAGGGATATCTGGGTGGTTCTTGATAGAACCTTCAGCGGAATAGTTGATATATGTGCCCCAGTGTAAGAATAATCCTAATTGAATAGATGGTTTCATAAGGACTACAGCTTTAGATGTATTAGCTTCCATAGAACCATACATCATTTCACTAGGAGTGTTATAAGCGGAGAATGAAGCAACTGCTTTAACGTCGTCCACCTTATCAGTGGCCGTAACAGCCCCATAGGCGCCCCAACTATGACCGATGAGGAAGATTGGTAAGTCTTTGGTTTTATCGAGCTCCTTGACCTTGTTTACCGCATTTACGACGCAGTTTGTGGATTCATAAAGGGTTCTAATACCTTTACCAGTACTACGTCCGCAGCCTGTCATATCAAAAGAGAAGACGGTATAACCATGTGTGACATAGTAATCTTGCATTTGTGACATATTCGCATCAGCGAGGTTTTTAACGCCGTGAGAGAACACTATCACACCTTTAGGGGATGGGTTTTCATATAAGTATCCTGTTAAGGTTTCCTTGCCACAGGAGAATGTCACTATTTCTCTTTCTTTTAAAGAGTCATAATCATCACGACACTTTTGCACACGATAAAAGTCTTCATCTAATAAATCTAGATCACAGTTTCTGATATTGATATAGCCTTCAGTAGCGACAAGGACACCAACGATGCCTAAACCAAAATAAAGGGTTACCGCTCCGAGAAGAGAACCAATAATAATCTTTTTAGCTTTCTTGGACATTTTGTTCGACCTTTTTTGGACGGTTGTAAATACTCTTAAGCACTAGTTCACTAATGAATAGTAATAAGACGGAGGAAGCAATTGTAAAGACATAGATAAGGATGGTTACTAACCACATTGGTTCCACCCATCTAGTGATACTCATTGCTCCACACATAAAGGCTTGGTTCATCAAATAAATGATCAACGCTAGTTTGTCCGTGTATTTGAATAATGGTAAGCCTTTGAACTTGTTGAGAGGTTTGAACATCATCAAGCCAAAGAACAATGTCGCTACACCAAAGACGGTAGCAATGATATTGTTTGTTAAGTTATGGAGGTTACTTAAGAAGTAACTATCACCAAAGTTATATGTTTTGATTAAGTAATAACAACCAATTGAGACTAATAGGATTAGACTCCATTGAATTAATGACTTAAAGCTATATTTCTCTTCTGGATTAGTGTAGATCTTAAAGTATTTCTTACCGATGTAGTAACCCGCAACATAGGTAACCGCAATCATGGCTGGACCAAAGAAGAAGCCCACTGCTACTTCAGTAGCGATAACAGAAACGACCGCTACAACACTCCACTTATCATTACGTTGTAAGACTGGTGTGATTAAATAGCAGACGATAATATAGGCTAGGTAATAATAGTTATCGACTTGAGTAATGATACGACCACCATAGGCTCTATGAGTGGCAAACATCATCCAATCCCAACTGTTATTGATAGCCATATAAATAACATCCCATGTCACAATAAAGCCCACGACAATCAAAGCAGGAATCATTAGTTTAACTAAATTACCAAGATAGAACTTCTTATTATCAGTAATGAGTTTTTGTGAATATAAGAAACCTGATAAGGCAGTTAAACCTTGTACGCCTTTACTTAAAAGCATTTCCCAAGGAATAGCGCGGTCATAAAGAATATAGAAAATATGGAATTGTAGAACACAAATCGTCGCGATAATTCTATATATAGAAATGTTATTAAATCTTTTCACAATATATATGATAAAGAGTTTTTAAAATTAACGCTATATTAAGAAAAAAGAAAACAGCACTAGGCTGTTAACTTTTTTACCAACCCATATCCATGAGCCAGGTATTGAGTGCTCTTTCTCTTTCCTTTTGGTCAAGGGAAGGATCGGTGTTTTTGAACTCACCCGCAATTTGACCGTCGACAATATAGAGGATTCGGGAGCATCTAGCGGCCACTTTGCTATCGTGAGTAACCATCATAATTGTGGTACCTTCTTCATTTAGTTTACATAACTCATCCATAACTTCTTTAGAAGATTGTCTATTTAAAGCACCAGTTGGTTCATCAGCGAATAAGATATCTGGATTATTAATCATGCTTCTAGCAATACACGCTCTTTGGAGTTGACCACCAGATACTTCGTTAATATCGTTGTCAGCGATTTCGATGATACCTAACTTTCTCATTAAGGCTTCCGCTTTAGCGAGTTTTTCTTTTCTAGAAATGGTTTCTTTTTTACTTTCAATAGAAGGAAGAAGGATGTTGTCTAAAATAGATAAGTTCTTCATCATAAACATTTGTTGGAAGATGAAACCCATCTTATTAAGTCTTAATTCGGATAACTCGTTTTTACTAAGTTGAGAGATATCTTTGTGGTCAAAGATGACTTCCCCGGAAGTAATCTTGTCCATACCAGAGATACAGTATAGGAGTGTGGATTTACCACTACCGGATGGACCCATAATGCCCACCATTTCTCCTTTTTCGACTCTTAAGTTAACATTCTTTAAAACATTGTTTTGTCTTTTATCGACAATGTATGTTTTACATAAATTCTTTGCTTCAATAATATTCATGATTGTTTCCTCCTATTATTCGATACTTGCAGTATCAGAACTCTTAATTGTTTTTGTGATAAGCGATGTGATAAATGCGATTAATAACGCAGCGGCTAAGATGATGAGTGGATACATCACGAAGACACTGAGTGGGTCAATGATAAACTTCATCGTGGACATACCCATTGATAAGAAGATTGGTCCAATAGTCGCATATGTTAATGGAATGGATATCGCTCCAGCGAAGATGACCGCCACTAAAGTGGCAATGCCAAACCTTATCATGTGGTAGAGAATAATTCTTCGGTCCTTGAAGCCAACGGCTTTTAGAATCGCTATTTCGTTCTTTTCATCGCTGATGAATGAACGTTCCATTAAGACAACCACGAGTGTGACCACCACTAAGGTAATAGCGAGAAGTGATATTTGCACTGTTTCCATCGTTGGGACAACACCGATACAATCCGCTTGATATTCGTTAGGAAGTTGCACTTCTTTACCACCTAGATATTCAATAAGTTTTTGTTTGCGTTCTTTGATGGTATTAGCTGATGGATGATCAGTGAAATTGATTTGGAAAGCCATCCAAGAAGTACAATTCTTTAAGTTTGTTGGAGCGCTTTCATGGATTCTAATGACTTCACCCATCCAGTTCATGGTTTGATAGTACGCTGTAACTGTTGTTTGAACAGGACCTGTACCATAGTCAACTGTCACGGTGTCACCAATATGGGCGTTAATCTTACTAGAGATTGTTGGTGTAATGGCAATCTCGTACATATTTCGAGGTGCTGTACCTTGCGTGAATGTGTACATATCGATTGTGGAACCAATGCCTTGTTGGCAAGAGATGGAATATTCATTGTCATTACTTGTGATTTTGAAGATGTATTGGGCATCGACGAAGATATGGCCTGGCATACCCATATCGGTTAAATCATTTTCAACCTTTGTCATGTATTCTTTAATCTCTTCATTACCACCTTCGTGCATGAAGGACATCTGTTTGTCTTGATCTGTGTAGTAGAGATCACTACGAGCGGAGAATGAATCGATTAAGCCATCACCCTTCATTGTGTTAACAGTGTTTGTCATGACAAGGACAAAGGCTGTACAAAGGGCGAAGACGGACGCCACTGCGATATATTTCTTTTTATTACTAAGAACATCATTGCACGCCATAAAGGTAATGGAATTTGTTCTGCTCTTAGATAATTTGAGTTTTGATTTCTTTTTGAATCTTTCACCAGTTTGACCTTTTCTAATAGCGTCAACTGGAGTGGCTTTTTTAACTACACCTGTGGCTAAGTAGGCAAAGCCCAAGATAGATAAGACGACCAATAATGAACCAATGATATTTGGAATGATACCTAAGCCATTACCAAGGACCATCATTTTGGTAACACTACCTAATAGCAACTTAGAGAATGGGAAGCTAACACCAAAGCCTATTAGTGAGCCTAAGACAGCGATAACTAAATATTTAGTTAAATATAAGCTCTTAATCTTGATATCTCTAATACCAATAGCTTTCATAACACCGATTTCACGGTATTCTTCAGTGATGGTAAAGGTGATGGTAAATCTTAAGATAACGAACGAAACAATAATTAAGCAGACACTTAAGATCAAGGTCACGAACGCTAAAACCATGTTCATGAAGTAAGCTGATTCAATAGTCGCTCTTGGTCTATTTAACATTAAGGTTGGGCACTTCTTTGTCAAAGCAACATCAACCGCTGCCACATCGTCAGTGTCAATATAAGCAAATTCACCAATCATCCCTGGTTCAGAGACACCATTGTCTCTTAAGTTGGTATAGTCCGCTCTACTTAAGAACAATCTGACGTTATTAAGCATATCGGAACCGAATAAGGCATCTTTAAGAGTGCCATCAAATGTTAAGTTAAGACGGACGTCATTACTCTTAACAATCATCTTATCGCCAGACTTTAAATTGTTATCTTTAGCAAATCTATAAGATGAATAGAAATGACCTTCAGGAACGATTGTGGCCACTTTATCATTAATATCGAAATAATTAAGACCACTATCTTCTAAGCTTTGAATAAGCATAGTGTTGTCGAATTTTGCTTGTTCACCTTTTTCTGTTTCCACTGTTTCTTTAGTGGCAAAGATGACTTCATCAACACGATATGATTTGATTTCACCAATGGTTGGTAAGATATCATCAAATGTCTCAGTTGAACTACCTGAACCTTTTCTTGCAGCAATATAATCACCAAGACCAGCTTGGTCAAAGAAATAATTGGTGCCATTAGCAATAGTAATAACGTTATTAAGACCACTAGCGACAAACATTGACGCTAAGATGATGAATACCAACATGATGATATTCATGGTTTTCTTACGCTTGATATCTTTTTTTAATATCCTTAGAAACATAAATAATAAGCCCTCCTTTTCAGTAGGATGGCTCAATTATAAAAAACAAATTATTAAATAATCATTAAATGCAAAAAATTTATTGTTTTAGCATTTCTTTACTACAGTAACTGCGATGAATTCGTCGTTATTAATTTTAGCAAAAACGTCTCCACCCATCATTTTCATGAGGTTTTTAGCAATGTATAAGCCAAGACCACTACCATCTTTCTTTTCAGCGTTACTACCGCGATAGAAAGAATCAAATAGATGTGGTAGTTCTTCTTCCTTTAAAGAAGAGCCTGAGTTAGTGATTTGAATTAGTTTATAGTTCTCTTCTTCATCAATTTTGATATTAACGTAACGACCATCACCATATTTAATCGCGTTCTCTAAAATGTTTTGTAAGACTTCTTCTAAACGATCGGCATCACCTTTAATTAAGCAGTTATCAAATTCTTCAATCTTGAAATCAACATGAAGAACAGAGAACTTCTCCTTATAAAGAATATTAATTTTATTAATTAAATCTTTGAGATATAACTCACCCATATGCACAGTAAGATTTAAGAAATCTTCTCTAGAAGCAGTGACGATATCGGAAACGTGCTTTTCGATTTCTTGCGCGTTTTTATCAATGCCATTAAGCGCTTCAATTCTCTTTTCTTCTGTATCATAGATGCCTTCTTTTAAGGCTTTAGAATAAAGTTTGATCGCTGATAAAGGTGTTTTAATATCATGAGAAATAGAAAGGATTAAAGTCTTCTTATCCTTTTGTAACTTTAATTCGTTCTTCTTATTTGTTTCTAAAGTTTCTCTAAGCATATCCATGCCCCAGACAAACTTACCAAAGTTCTTATTCTTTTCTTCTTTCATCGGCTTAGAAAGATTACCTTTAGCAAGTTCTGTGGAGTAGTTACTTAATGTATGGAATGGCTTGAGCACTCGTAAATCGATATAGATTAATACACCGGCGGTTAATAAGAACATTACGCCTAATCCAATATTCATATAGATTACTGGTGTGTTATCAATGTCTTTGATTTTATATTCAATAGAATATAATTCGCCATTTACATTGATGACTGTATAGTCATTATTGGTTTGATAGTTGTTATCGTAATGAACGATTCTAATAACTGTTTCATAGTCATCAGCGTTCACATCTTTGCCTTCAGACATCGCTAATTGGATACGGTTAATATCAACACGGTGCTGTCTATCTTCACTCTTTGGTTGATTAAGGAATATAACAACATTAAAAACAGCGATGAGCAATAGCTGCACGATTAAAACAATAATCGAATTCCTTCTAAATTTACTCATAGCGGTAGCCGTTTCCCCAAACGGTGATGATGTGTTTAGGGTTCTTTGGATCTTCTTCAATCTTTTCTCTTAACCATTTGATATGAACAGTTAATGTTTGAGGCTCTGATTCACTATCACTACCCCAGATGGTATTGAAGATATATTCTTTCTTTAAGGTTGTACCTTTGTTTTCAATTAAGAGTTTTAATAACTCGAATTCCTTATCAGTCACAGTAACTGGTTTGTTATTTACTTTTAAAACATTATTAACAGTGTTAAGGGTGAGATTACCTTCGTGTATCTCTTCAATGGCGTATTTTCTTTTAAAGACGCCTTTGATTTTTGCTAATAAGATATCAACATCATATGGCTTTTCAACATAGTCATCTGCGCCTAGATTAAGACCAGCGAGTTTATCTTCTTTTTCGGATTTAGCGCTGGCGATAATGATATAAGCGTTTGAGGTTTCACGGATTTTAGAAGTGACCGCTAAACCATCAATACCAGGAAGCATAATATCTAAAACAAAAATCTTAGCCCCATATTTTTCGAAAAGTTCTAATGCCTTTTCACCACTTGTGGCTAAACAAACTGAATATTTCTCTTTGCGTAAAAAATCACATAAGAGATTACCGATTTCTACATTATCTTCAACGATGATGATATCCGCCATAAATCTACTTGCTCTCAAATAATATAGCAAAAATCAGAGTTAATAGTCTATATTCAGTCCTTTATATGCTTTGTCATCGTGATAGGATAACCAGAACCTAATAATCTCATCATTGAGAACTTATGTTCCTTAGTAATAACAAAACCATTCTTTTCATAAAAACTAATAGCTTTGGTATTCTTAGAAAACACTTCCACGATGATTGAATTATACTCTTTTAAAGAGCATGCTTTATTAACAAGGATTGAACCTATGCCTTTGCTTCTATAGGAAGGATGCGTGACTAAAGTGTCTAGGTATAATTCTTTATCACCCTTAACCACGATTTTCTGGAAAGTAGCATTCATTTGCTTACTAATAATTGCGCCTTTACATTTGCCAAAGAGTTCTTGGCAGACCTCTTTTTTAAAGTTGATTGGTCTAACTTTATTAGTGCCTAATCCCATAAGACCAAGAACCTTATTATCTTCTAGATAACAGAGGAATAATTTAGAATCAAAAATCTGGATAAAAAGTTTCTTTTTAAGTTCCTTGTCTTTTGAGAAAGTCATGAATTGACCAAAGCCATCCATGAATAGTTCCACTGCTTCTTCTTTTTGAGTGAGTGATAATTCACCAAATTCTAAAATGTTATTCATAGTTACATTAAGATTCCCACAACTAAGAAACAAACAGCGGAGATGAGTGACATTGGTGTCATCACAAACTTTTCTTTCTTACTTGGAGAAATGATATTTAAGAATGTATTACCGAAGAAGAAAACCGCGAACACAAAGCAAATCACTCTTGTGACTGTGTAATTAACAAAATAAGGAATGCCTGTACCCGCTGCAAGGATGATATATAAGGCAAAAATTTGGGATAATAACTGTGTAACGCCAAGAAGTCTAATCTTAGGAGGCCAGATTTTGCCAAATCTTCCACCCATAGAGAATTCTCCCAAAGGGAGTCCACATATTAATAAAATTGACATAACAATAACAACAGCGAGCAACGCTGCTCCAATAAACGCTAAAGCTTGCATATTTATCTATTCCTTTCTTCCTTAAGAAGGTTTTTATAAAAAGCTAAATCGAATTTAGTTCTTTCGATACCGTATTTAAGTAATGACATTTGATAGTCATATGTATTAAGTAAAACAGCACTTAAATCTTTTTCTTTAGAGACGGATAAAAGATTATTAACGTATTTGCTTTCCTTAGAAATGTTTGAAACGTTATCTTTGATAACGGCATCTTTAGCGGTCAAAGCGAACTCTTGAATCGCGGTTAACGCCTTTAATTGTTCTTCTAGATCTTTATTTAGGGCCACTAGGAATGCGATACGTTTTTCTTTAGGAGCGACACCTAAGAAGAATAATTTGCTTTCTTCCATATTGGTCATCTTTGATAAGTTAATAGGAGTTCCTACCCATTTCTTATATTCCGCTAAACCTTTATCAGTGATGCTATATTTCTTTTTGTTTAAACCATTTTCTACATATTCATTAACTTCGATATATCCTTTGGATAACATCTTTTTAATTGCGGTTTGGATACTGCCTAAACTATTGCTACAGACAGTTGTTAAGTTCTTGATAATGTAGTTTCTTATTTCATAAACAGTCATTGCTTTACATAGAAGCATACTTAGGATGATATATTCCATATTCTCCTCCTTCTCGTATTACTAATAGGTATATTACTAATAGATAGCCATTGTGTCAAGAGTATAAAGAAAAAACATCCTGTGTTACCAGAATGTTATGTTCTATTTTGGTATTGTAGAACTATTTTAATACAAAACCTGCAGCTTCATACCCTGGGGCTTTGCTTCATGCCCCTCTATATTATGCTGTGGTGTTATTCTTGTGTAGAAACAACTAAGTGGAGATGTCTATTGCTATTTTGTATAATAATGTTGGTTTTTAAAGATGGCAAAATTTGACTGGATTAATAAAAAAGATAAGAAAAACTATTTGAATATTTGCAAATATAACGGCGTTCGTTTTTCTTTTGAAAGTGGGATTGATGAAAAAACAAAAAACGAATTATCAAAACTTATAAGCTATTTAAGGAAAAAGTTTTATTTTCCTATTCGTTTTAATGTTTGTTTTACAAACGAAGAAGTGTTTATTAATTCAGAAAATGGTGAAAAAGGGTATTGCGCTTTCTACGGAAATCAAGAAGCAAAAAAGAAAATGTATCCTAAATTATATGTTCCCGCACTTGAATCTGATAACAATTTCTTAATAGAAATTGAATATTATGTTTGTTTAGGAATTTCGATGTATTACCAGTGGTTTTTCAAACAAGATGAAAAGCTTTCAGAAAAACAATTGAACAAAGAAGCCGACGAACTCGCTGATTTTTATATCAAAGAATACTTCGAAAAATCAAAATAAAATGCCGAATTGTATCGACATTTACATACGGTTGTGTCTTACTACTACGAGAATAATACAAAGAACTTTTTTGAGACAAAAAGAACTTTTTACATTTTCAAAGCATTTTTTACCATGTTCTCCCAATAAGCTATTATTTCATTAACGGCTATCAAAAAAGCTTTTTGATTTAAAGCATTTTCTGTCCCTCTAATAAAAGACAACAATTGTTTTTGCGATTGTTTCATTAAAGACGCTAGATTGCTTTCGTTAACTACTTCCATCATAGTTAACCCATCCAATAAAAGTGGCCTGAACAAATCCAAATTATCACGATATGCTTTTCTGTTTGCATTGCTTTCAATAAATGATTTCAAATCTCGATTATATGACTCAAGAGCAGAAAGGGAGTTGATAAGACCGTCTTTTAAATCAACGCTTTTGTTTTCGCATAGAATTATTCTTGCAATAGATATTCTATCGTCCAATAAATCGGCAAGCTTATCTTCGGTTAAAACAATATATTCTTCATCACCACTGCCTTCGTGTCTCGGGTTAAAGAATTTGAAACGATCGTTTTTATATTCGGTTAAAACAACAGCGTGCTTGCCTTGAGAAGTTTTAAGTCCAAGCATAACGTTTTTGTTTTCTTTGAGAAAATCAATAATGGACTTCTTATCTAACTCTGTTTCTACTAGTTCTAAGCCTTTGGGATTTAGAAACAAGTCGAACCACTTTTTATTTTGTAACATAAAACCGGAATTATATTGGCCATTGTTCTTCTCAAACATTAGATGGAGATTGATTTCTTTAGCAATATCTACATCCATTACATCAATACCAAAAGTTTGCACCATGTAACTAATAGCGCAGTATGAGCAAGATGAATTGGCGTGCATATGCTTTGTTTTGTATTCCATAATCGATTACTACCAACTGCTTATTGTAACTCTATTAATGTATTAAGCTCATTCGCTTCAATTGTTTCCTTAATAGCTTTTTTCCATTTTTTAGGAGCACTGTTAAAAGATTCTATAAACTCTTCTTTATATTTCTTCGAAGCAAGTACGTATTTTAAGATGTATTTTACCGCATCGATATCCTTAGCTTTCTTGACTTCTTCTCTTTCTTTGTTAATCAACAATTTTTGCAAACAGTAACTCGCTGGCGAAGGAACATTTACTTCATATCCATTGTACTTAACGGTTATATAATTCCACTCCGCCACTTTCATTTTAGGCAATGCTTCTGCACCAATACCAATAGAATGGATTTTTATCACATTATTCATGGTTCTATCTGGCACGGTTAAAAATTCAATTTCAAATCCATCTTTTGAATAGTATTTTGTTTTGCCAGTGAGGCTATCATCATCTCGCAAATAATCTAAATCTATCAATAACTTGTTAATATTTCCTTCCTTGATTCTAGAGACGTTTGGAAGAAAGATGTCGAAGTCTGTTGTTGCGATAGGAGGAATAAACCCTTCAAATATTTCTTTATAAAAGAACATGGCCCAACTGCCAGAAATGATACAGTTTTTTAACAAGCCACTTTTGTGTAACGCTTCAATAATGTCTAGCATTTTGCTTTCGAATTTAACCATATATTTCTACCGCCTTTCTTAATTTCTTTTCTTCTTCTTTTAGATCTTTAATATCCTGTTTAAGTTTGATGTATTTATCCCTATCTTCATAAGCTTTCTTTGCTTCATCGCTCTTGACTGGCCCGACGTAAATAGAAGCTACTTTGTCACCATCACGATACTTGCGGTAAAGATATTGATCTCCGTGAACCTTTACTACGACTAAAGATCCTTTTGGATACTTTGCTAATTCATTAGAAAACACTCTCTGTTTTTGGAGATTTCTTTCTAATTCTTCTTCAAGCACACCTTTTAATACACTATTCATATCTATATTATATATAAAAGTATACAACATTTCAATATTTTTTAATCGTTTGTTGTATACATAATCTAATAAAATTGCTGCCATATAAAACAAAAAATCTGACACGTTTGTATCAGAATTAAGTACCTTGGATGGCAGGGGTAGTAGGAATCGAACCCACATTGACGGTTTTGGAGACCGGAGTACTGCCTTTGTACGATACCCCTAGCGCGCTTTGTTATTATTACATAAATAATTTAAATAATCATCTTTTTTTATTAATATTTTTGCGCGTTTATTAAAATATCGTTTTCATAAGTCAGTCTAATTCTGAAATATGGCTCATGTTTTATTAATAAAGGTAGGAATACTTTATCGCCTTCCCACATTGGGTAGTTGAAGATGTCTTTAATAGGAATCCATCTTAGTTCACCTTCATTACAATCAATGATTTCTCCTGAAAAGTCAGTGATCTCATAGATATACATCTTTTCATAGTAACCATCATAGATGAAGTCCACTTCACCAGCGCATTCCAAACTATGAACATCTAAGCCTGTTTCTTCTTTAACTTCACGGATAGCGCATTCATTTGGTGTTTCTTTTCCTTCAAGACCACCACCGACACCGATCCATTTGCCTTTATTCACATCGACTTTCTTCTTGTTGCGAAAAAGGAGCAAATATTGCTCGTCTTTCTTTAAATAACAACAAGTTGAATAACGATTGGGATTCATAAAATTGGTGTGGCCAAGAAGACTCGAACTTCCATGAGTTTCCTCACTGGCTTCTGAGACCAGCGCGTCTACCAATTCCGCCATGACCACATGTGAAAATGATTATATCACAGCAGTCCGCGTTTTTTGTCTTCTTCTTCTTGAAGCTCACGGAAATTAACTTTTCCGAGCATTGTTAAAGGTAATTCTTTTCTGAATTCGATTTCAGTTGGAACGGACCATCTAATGAGATATTTACGACACGTCTCAAGTATTTTTTCTTTCATCGCGGTTTCATCCACGACTTTAGCCACTACAAAAACCTTTAAGGAATTCTGTAATTTAGCGTCAGGAATACGGATGGCCGCACAAGCGGAAACTTCTGGCATTGATTCGATTAATTGTTCGACTTCACTTGGGAAGACGGCAACACCAGAAACTTTCACCACTCTCTTTTTACGTTGCTTGAAGAAGATAAAATCATCTTCATCCATATAGCCAAGGTCACCAGTATAGAGGTAACCATCTTTAATGCAATTCTTTGTGCTTTCTTCATCTTGATAGTAGCCAAGCATAATCGCGCCACTCTTGAAGATGATTTCACCTAATTCACCACGAGGAACTTCATTGCCTTGTTCATCCACTACTTTGAAGGTAGCTTCTGGCATGGCCTTGCCTAAAGATCCTGAACGATTAGCGTTAAAGGTGTTAACGCAGTTAACAGCAATAGCTTCAGTTAAGCCATATCCTTGGAATAAGCGGCATTTAGAACCTGCTTGTTCCATGGCTTTATTAAAGCGTTCTTCTAAGTCAGCGGGCATGGAGTCACCACCACAGAAGCAACAATGTAAATACTTTAAGTTTTTATTATTAACGAATGTTGGTTCTTGAAGTAATTTCTCATAAATGGTTGGAACACCACACATACATGTGAGTTTAGTGTCATTCATCGCCTTCACCACTTTTGTGGCTTTAAATTTTGGCAAAAGAATGGATGAGAAGGAGTTCACTAATGGAGCGTGCATCGTCATGCATAAACCAAAGCCGTGGAAGCTTGGTAAAACACTAAGCATCTTATGGCCTTTCATTTTGTCTTTATCAACCGCTAAGAAGGAATAGGCATATTGTGAGATAAAGTTAAAAGCGTAGTCACTTAAACAGATGGTTTTTGGTTTACCAGTTGTGGAACCACTGTGTAATAACACAGAACATCTATTTTTATCCATTTTAGCGGTAGGTACTTCTTTTCCTGTTGGCTTTAATTGATAAGTGTATTTGAAACCATCAAATTTGAATCTCGCTGGCATCTTACCTAATTTTCTTCTAATTCTAAAGTTCATGAAGTTGTGATAGATGAATTTAGAAACTAAAGGTAAGTCATCTTCAATACGAGTGACATAGATACGGTCAGCAATTTCACGGTATTGTTTCACTTCTTTAGCGATTCTTTGTTCGAAAAGAAACGCCACTTTAGTGTTAGTCTTGTCCATGATTTGTTTCACTTGGTTAAATGGCGTGAATGGATGGATTAAGTTAGAGGTCGCACCGATTTTATTAATCGCATAGAAAAGGACAATTGTTTCAGGAATATTTGGTTGAGCGATAACGACAACGTCGTTTTCTCTCACTCCTAATCTGTTATATAAAATATCCGCGGTCATATCGACGCGTTTTAAAAGCGTTTTAAAGTTAATCCTCTTACCTTCATAATAAAGGGCTAAATCACGAGGAGCTTTATTCGCGGCCTCTTTAAAGGCCTCATACATGGTTAATTCCGTCATCATCCGACAAAGGCTCCTATGAGTAAGAAGATACCGATAATGACGATGAAATGGGTACCATAAATAATTAAGGTATGACGACCAACAAAGCAGATTGGTCTTTCCCAGTTATATCTTTTGAAGTAAGACTTCTTGTCTTTCGCGTAAGTAAGTTTTGATAACATCGCTCCTAAGAAGAAGAAACCAAGGTATGGGAATAATGGCATATGGTCAGCTTGTAAGACTGTACTAGATCCTGGATAGTATGTTTCATTAACATATGGTCTCCATAAGAATGGGACGTATGTTTGATGGCCAAAATCAGTACGAGAAAGCTCTACGCATAATGGATGAAGTGCTAAACCGATAAGGCCCACCACTAATAGCCAGTACCATTTCTTGTTTTCAAAGAAACAATATAATAATGTTGACCAGGCTAAAACACCAATCACGTTAAAGTCAATTCTAAAGCAGGTAATGCCATCGCCCCACTTAAAGGTCAACATCATACCTCTAATAATATTAGATACAATAAAGATAAGAGCCCAAATGCCCACCATTTGAAGTGCTCTTTTACTATTACTTCTAGAGAAGGCACAGGAAATACCACTGATAAAGCAGAAACTAATTAAACAAATCCAACGTATCACCATTCTCACTGGGTGATCCCAATAGAACTGTGCCACTTTGAATATTGTATAGAATGGTTCAAGATGCTCTGCCCCGGCCCAACCATTGTTAAAGGACATGGTGAAGTTAAAGATGTGGTCAATAACTACAAGGATAATTAAAATACCACGGATGAAATCTATTTCGTGAATTCTTCTTTCAAACGGTGTTCTTAAAATTGCTTCTTCTTCTGGCATAGCAGTGTTAGTATACCACTTTTGGCATACTAAAAAGATTTATTTTTATTTTTATATAGAACTAATCGAGAATAAAGTTCGCCCAGTCCTCATAAACTGTGAGATATTCGTCTTCGTTGTGTATCTCATGACGCATATGTGGATAGAGCTTTAAGGTAACGTTATTAACACCTAAGTCTTTATAGGCTTTTTCTAACCATTTCACACCTTTACCATTTTGACCAACCGGGTCTTCTTCACCAGAGGTGATGAATATGATTTCATCTTTAGAGACTTTCTTCATATTCTTTTTCTTCCAGATAGTCGCCATTCCTTTAAGGAATTCTCTCCAGAAGCCACCAGTGTTCATGTGGCCTAAATATGGATCAGCAACATAGGCATCAACGTTCTTTTCATTGTATGAAAGCCAGTCGACACCTGTTCTAGGATTCTTGATTTGTTTGTTATAGCCACCTAAACCTAAATCTGTGAAGAACTTATTTGGTTTATCCCAGTTAGATTTATGGATGAGTAGTTTTGCTAAGAAAGCGGCAATAGACATTAAAGCGCCTTGACCACCATTACTACCGATGATGAGCGTCTTATCTGTGGCTAAAGGATATTTCTCTAATCTTGCTTGGGTGGTAAATGAACCCATGGAGTGACCGCCTTGGATGGTTGGTAAACCGTTTTTCTTTGCTTCTTGGATTGTAAGATATAAAGCATCAACGATTTTGTCGAAAGCATCCTTTGGCCATTTTTGTAAATCATCTTCTGTTGGAGCGTTTAAGCCTTGACCAAAATGGTCTAAGATCCAAACATTAACGCCTTTTTCATTAAGATAATTGGCTAAACGTTCATATCTTGTCGCATATTCTTGCATACCAGTAATAAAGACAAAATTGGCTTTGCCGTTTTTAACTAGCCACTTCGCGCCTTTCACTACTTCTCCAGTACTTAAAACAATTTCAAAAACTTCCATGGTTTTTTCTCCTTAATAGATTACCTATAATGTATTCTACGAATATATTAGCATGCTTAAAAAGAAAACTCTACTTAGTTAGAGAAAGTAGAGTCTTGTGCGTTTAGTTTTTTGTGTTCTTCTCTTTTCTTGAGTAAGCCCATAATCCAGTAATAAACAGCGTAGAATAAACCAATGTAGCCACACTGTAAAACATAAATGGTGATTTGATATGGGATGAGTGTTCCACCGTAGAGATTAAGGAACAAGGTGAACGGAGTGCCATCACCATTAAAGAAGAACATGAAGTTACGTGGGGAACCGTTGATTGGAATGTTGAGGTAATCAACGATTAAGGCAATGGTCATAAATGTAAAGAGGATACCGATAACAAATGGGATATCTCTTTTTTCCATTTTGTTTAACTTAGACACCCAAATGAATAACGCTACGAAAGCAGAAATTGAGTGATTTAATAAAGCATTAAAAACGGAGAATGAGATGATGGCGTGACTTGGATATAAGTTTCCGGCGAAATAATTGCCCATGAAGCCCATTAATAAGCCACATATGGCCATGAAATCAATGCACCACTGTTTGAATCGACCTTTGGTTAGTGCCGCGAGTGGAATGATATAAATTGGAATATCGCAGAAATAAAGTGGCCAGTTACCCACTATGCAGTCCAAGACATTATCTGTTTCGCAAAGTAGCCAAATATTCTTAGATAGTTGGACCGCTACAATAGCGATACCAGCAATTAACAAAACTAAGTTTTGCTTCTTAGGATCGCCTTTAAACTTTTTGCCCAAAAAGATCGCTAAAGTTAAAAATACAGCAAGGGTTAACGTAACTGTTAATAAGTGAGAGAGGGAAAATAAACCAGCAGGAGTTCTGCCCTCCTCCAAGAAGAACCATTTATAAAAATTCATACCGCTAGATATTGTAGCATCAATAAGAATAGATAAAAGAACTAATTTTTGTGGAGGCAATAAAAAAACTCCGTAATATCACTACTACGGAGTGTTCTTATTTTATAAAGGATTATAGATTAGAACAAAGCTTTCCAACTATTGAAGTGAGTTTGTTGTGATGGATAGCTAGTGGCTGTGCCATATGTGCCGAGTGGCGCGAAGAAGGCTAAACCATTGGAGTTACCAGCCGCATTACCTTTAGCGTTATGGATAATCATTTCACTTAAGGCAGTCTTCGCATCATTGATTTGAGTGGCGAATGATGTGAATTTAGAGTTACTAGCTAACTTGTTCAAGAAGTCTTTACCATCGAATAAGCCAAATCTATCAAATGATTCGTATTTCTTACAACTATTGATGACACTATTGAATGTGCTCTTGTTGCTTGAAACAGTGTTCTTAATAGCGGCTGACATTGCTTCAAACTTGTTGAAGTAATTTTCCATCTTATTCAAATCTAAGACAGCAAGTGTTTGGTCATTGCCACCACCCCACCAGCTACTACCGGTATCATTGTCAGCAATGAATGTATCACAGATAGCGGCTAAAACTGCTTCAGTGTCTTTATAAGCATAGAGATCATCTAACCAGTTGTCATAGTCCCAACCATCACCAGCTTCAGTTTCTTCACTACCAACCATGTAGTTGAAGTATTTGGAGTTGAATTCGGCAAGGTCTTGAAGTTGCATTAAGCAGCAGTCATAACCGATGAATTCTAACTTGTTATTGAGACCTTGTGTTGTAAACACATTTTCCATAGCCGCAGTGATTTCTTGTGCTTCTAATGCATCATCACTATAGTTTTCATCATAGCAGCAACCTTCGAAAGCACCACCGTGGTTCCATAAGACAAGACCGGTCTTTTCTGCTGGATATTCTTCCATGCCCCAGTTGACGAATGATTGAAGTGTGGTTTGTGAACCCATGCTAGCATTCGCTAAAGAAGCGTCTTGCTTTAAGGATTTATTCTCAATGTGGTATCTACCAATCTTATTACCGGAAATACCGTATTTGGACCAGCTATGAGAACCACCTGTTTGAATAACGATATTGATATCTTCTGGTTGGCCATTGACTGAAAGCATTTCAGTAATATCGCCAGAGGCTAAGCCACTTCTACTTTCAAGGTCTGCACCACAAATATAGAAGAGGATTGTCCATTTATCTAAGAGTTGTTCAACAACTGTGATTTCAAACGTTGCTTCGATTGGAGTGTCTTTATTGAACGCTGTAGCGGTAATCGTTGCAGTACCTAATGCCACACCAGTCACAACACCACTATTATCAACTGTAACGATTTCTTCGTTTGATGAAGCCCAAGTTAAGGCTTTTTCGTTTGTGCTAATTGGATCGAAAGTAACATTTAACTTTGTTCTTCTACCTAAGGAGACTTCAGTGTTACCGCTGATATTGATAGCGTTTGGATAAACAACATCAACAACATCGATTGTGAAGAATTGTAAAGTCTTCATGGTCTTTCTCGCACTTGGAGAGAATGTTGTGACATTGCCCTTAGCTGGGTTATAGCATAAGTAACCAGTTGTGGAACCATTGTTAACAATTAATGTTTGAGAAGTAGAGATGGAAATAATCCATTCTGTTGTACCTTCATCCCACGCTAATTGACCGAGATCTTTTTGGCCAAGTTTTCTACCTTTTGAATCGGTTAAAGACCAACGACCATTTTGTAATTTACCTAATTTTAAACGCAAAGCGTTTTTAGCAACGGTTACCATGTTGCCGTTATTGTATTGGCAGCCTCTAACTTCGAAGGAACCATTGTCTAAACCAGTGGCCACGATACCAAATTCGACGTTACCGAAGACGAGTGTGTTGCCATCTCTTAAGGAAGAGGAACTGGTAACAGGTTTACCTGTTGTTTTTCTGGCTGGATATTTTTCATAAGCATAAATGCTTAATTCGAATTGACCATTGAAGTTGGCAAATTCGATTTGCGCATCAGCGTTTTCTTTAGAGGCATAATATGTGCCACCAGAGGTAGTAACTTCCCAGCCTTCGTTAGCAAGTAAAGCGGAGTAGGATTCCACCACTGTGGTTCTGCCATCTAAAACAGCATTGTCTGTTGTGGCACTGAAGTATTTTGTGCCATCTTCATATGTTTCAACACTCTTGGACCATGTTTTATAGCCAACTGGTGTTGGGATGTTTGTTTGAATGTTTTCTTCTTGCAAGAAAGCACTAAGATTGTCACCTGGGAAGAGGTTTTCTGGTTCATTGACTAAGACTTCTAATGAAGCAGCTTTATCTTCGTATGTGACGGAAATTGTTTGTTTACCAATACCATAGTTATCAAAGCCAGTGACTTCATAATCTTCAACGGCGTAGGAAACATGGTTGGAGTAATTAGCTTTAACTGTGATATCTAATTCTTCACCGACTTCATAACCAGTAGAAGCTTTGTTATCGATAACAGTGAGGTCAACGATAACTGGAACGTTAACAACGATTTCCACTGTGTCTGATTGACCTTCGTATGTAATCACGACTGTTTGTGTGCCTGGATTTTCTGTATCATAGCCAGTCACATCGTAATCAGTGACTTCCTTAGTGGTATCGTCAGAATATGTCGCCACGACTGTTAAGTCTAATGGATCACCAACTTCGTAGTTTTCTTGATTGTTTGTAACGGAGATGCTAACAACTGTGGCAGGATTGACTGTAATTGTCACGGTTGTAGATTTATCACCATAGGAGATGGTCACGACTTGTGTACCAGCGGTTCTACTGTTGTAGCCAGATACTTCATAACCACTGACGGCGACGACATCACCGTTTGAATATGTGGCGGTGACTGTTAAGTCTAATTCATCACCGATTTCATAGCTTTCTTTATTACTTACTGCGGTAAGAGTTGTCATAACGACACGGTTATCTGAACCTTTACCGAATAAACCACTATCATCAATTGCGCTAGAGGTATAGGTTGTCTTGCCTGTATCTGTGCTTGTTTGAGTGTTAGTACCAAAGCCACTTAAATCACAAGCTGCTAGAGCCATGGCTGCGCTGACGATTACAGCGCCTAATACAATTTTTCTTCTGAATTTGTTAATCATGATGTTTGCCTCCGAGGTTATTTGATGATTCTTCTTTCAAAAGGTGAGTTCTTATAGAATTCATCTTTCGCTTTATACATTCTCTTTTCTGCTTCTTTGTTCATCTCATTGAACGACATATTTTCATGTCCGCGATAAGAATAACCAACGGAGCAGTAATATGATGTCTTGCTTAGTTCTTCAATGAACTTTGCAATTGTTTCTTTAAGGTCTTCTTCGCTAGAGTTAATGGCTAAGATAGCGAATTCATCACCACCAACGCGATATATGTACATGTCTTTCTTAGCAACTTCTTTAATAATTCCAGCAATGGTCTTAATGCCTTTATCACCTTCGGTGTGGCCGAAGTTATCGTTTAAATATTTAAGGCCATTCATATCGAATTCAATAATGCCAGTAATGGAACGACCCATTCTTTCGATATCTAAGAATAAAGTTTCACGGTTGAATAAACCTGTTAAGCTATCAACTTGAGTTTGCTCGGTATAGAGGAAAATGTAATATTCAAGCGCAGTAACTGCGACTGTGGAATTAAGTAAATAGATTTCCGCACCATTGTTAATGAATGTTTCAATAACAACGGCAAGAATAATAAATAATGCACACACTAAGGAACCAATAGCGTGATAGAAATGTTTTGCTCTTAACTTAGCGATTGATAAATAGATAATCCAGACTAAGTAAAGGAATGCGGTAACATGAGAAGAATATCTAAGTGGACCGCCTAAAAAATTGAGGTGTGTTGAATCTTCACTATTAACAAAGCGATATACATAGGTTTTAATGCCTGGAATAAAAGCACCAGACAAAATGATTAAATTGATTACTAATGGTATAGCAGTTAATATAGTTTGTTTCTTGGTGAGTTTTGTGCCACACAAAATGATAAATAAAAATACCAACGCTGGACGAATAACATAACCAATCCAAGAAGTGATAGTCGCTAAAACTGGTAAACAATTATCTTTACTAAAGTCTTCAATAATGTTCACTGCAGAAAGGAATAACGTCGCAGAAACAATGAGAATCATGCAGATACTCATTTTCTTATTCGCTTTAAAACGTTGTATGGAAATGACATAGATGACACTTGCCGCACAGAGTAGGATGAAATATCTAACGATGTAATCAAATACGTAGTTCATATATGCATATAATCATACGCGTGGCGACAATGGGCGCAAGCGGAAATTCACAACAAAAAAGAAAAATGGCGCCAAATTGCGATTTTTAGTACGACAATTCTACTTTTTTTGATTGTTGATGTTACAGATTTGCGATTTTGATAATTTATTTATTTCTCAATAAAATCCACCATTTCATCGAACAATTGTTCATCTTGTTCCGTTAGTTTTGCTAAAGACACATCTTTAAAATAGGCGATTTTATCTTCATCGGTTGTAATCTTTTTCTCGTTGATAAGCGCGTAATATTTGCCGAACACATCGTTCATATACGCTACCGCTGCATCCGTATAATTTGGATTATGTTTTCTGCCTTCATATCGTTTTGTTTTGATATGTGGATTATCAATTTGTTCGATCACTTTAAGTGACATGTTATAAGGCACCATTTGATCATCGCTTGATTGGATAACAAAGACGTCATCAGTTGTGGTCTTTAGATATTCTGGGATATCAATATCGAATACTTCTCTATCGACTTTTCTCTCATATCTCATGAGATGTCTAGTAATGAATTTTGATTTGGTATTGAGTTGTAATAATGGCTCAATTCTCACGATTGGAGATATTGCTATCACTTTGGTGATTTCTTTACGCAAGCACAAAGTGTTTAAAGCAGTATAACCACCCATCGAATGACCAATTAAAACAATTGGTTTATCTAACTTTAGATGGTTAAGTAAATCAATTACGTCTCTCGTAGGTTTATTAAGTGAACCAAGGTATTTTCCACCTGATTCGCCACATCCAGCGTAGTCCAAAGTTAAGACTTTATAACCACGTCTCGCTAAAGCTTCTATCTCAGCGATATAGGCAGTATGTCCTGGACCCATACCATGGCAGAATAAAATGATTTTATCGGTTTTGTAATTATCGTAATAATAGAAGAAATATCTAATATTAATTCCATTGGAATTAGTAAAAGAATAATCCTCACACTTAAAGCCCTTAAAATCCTTGTGAGAATAATAAGGCACTCCGACTTCTTTATCGTAACGGTGAACGAAGAATTTGATGTAATGATTAACAATAAATCCCATTAGGCTTTTAGTATATCAAGAGTATCAAATAATTTCACGCTCTCTAAGTCATAATTGACTTTGCTATCCACTGTTTTCTTTTCGTTAGTGGTATAGACGTGATAGGAAAGTGTGCTTTCTGTGATATTAAGGATACCAAACATACAGGCGTTTACGTTACCTGTGGCTGGGTCGCCCACCTTATAATCTTGCGCGGATGTATAAGAAGAAATCTTGTATGATTCGTATTGGTTGGCTTGAGTTAATGTACCAACAGCATTCTTGTACTTATTTGTGGTGAATGTTTTGCTTGGGTTTAAGCCCTTAATTTGATCACCGTCTTTAACAACTTCCGCCCAAATACCATCGCTTTCAACAGAACCACATCTATGGCCAGCAGCACCTGTAGTTACATAGTAAGTACCATTAGGATTCTTGTCATATTGGACGTTTTCCACCGTTTCTTTTTCTGGATTCACATTAACGGCTTCACTGATCTTTTCATCTTCAGTGTAATAACCAGCGGCATCCCACTTGTATGGGAGTGTTTTATTGTATGTGTGATCGTGTGCTTGTAGAACAAGATCAACATGCTTTTCGGAGAAAACAGGTGTTAACTTTTCAACAATCTTTTGGTTTTCATCTTTATTGCTATGGTCGCCTGTTGAATATGGAGAGATGTGCATAGTCACTACTTTCCACTTCGCATTAGCGGCTTTATCTAAATCGCTCTTTAACCAATTGATTTGTTCGTCGTTAATTGTGTTGGTGTTGAGAACAACAAAATGTGCGTAGTCGTAATCGTATGAGTAGTATGCACCCTTATAGTCATAGCCAGCATAATTAATATCGCTCATTAAATAATGAGAATATGGAGATGATGGTTCATGGTTACCAGATGAAGTCATATAAGAAACATTGAACTTATAATCCTGGATATCATCAATGGCTTTAGAATATCTAAATAATCTAAATGGTTCTTTATCGTTACCACTGCTATTGTTTTGGTCAAATTGGTCACCATTATGAATAATGAAGTCTAAGCCTTTGCCAGCAGTTTCTACAGCTTTAGCAGCGGTATTACGCCAGACATATTGAAGACTCAAATCTTTTGTTTGTGCATCACTCATATGGATGGCGGTAATGGATTTAGCCTTTTCTTGTTCAACGACGAAAGCACCATAGTAATAGCCAGATTCTGAACCAATCTTATAACTATAGGCTCTGCCTTTTTCTAAGTTTTCAACATGCACTTTATGTGACATGACTTTAACTTCACCGGTGTTGCCACTGCCTTTGGCAGCTGCTAAACCTTCAGCGGTGATATTACCTGATTTATCATATGTGCATAGCATGCTTGCGCCATTAACCACTTGCGCACCACTGAAATCAGCTTGTTCACCTTTATCACTTTGAACGAGATATAATTCTGTGCCTTCAGTGTTTTCATCAGTTAACCAGGAGAAACCACGGGAATATACATCTGTGTAATAAGTCATATTAACGCCAGATGGTTTTTCGTTAACACCGAAGTTATCGTAATCAGGAGTATATTCTGGTCTAACAATGTTATATTCTGGTTCTTTACTACTGCTTGGTTGTGGTTGTTTATTACAGCCTGTTGCTATTAAGCAAACACTCGCCAAAACTAATAATGGCAAACGAAAAAACTTCTTAATATTGTTCAACATAAAAATAATCCTTTCTCATCTTTAATACTTTATGTCTTCGCTACTATTGTAGCACCACACAAAGTAAGTGAAAGACAAAATAAGCAGAATTTTATTTGTGTTGATATCTCTCTTATTTATAATGATTACATGAACGAAAAAGAAAAGATGCTCCAAGGCAAAATCTATGATTCCCTTGAAGAACCACTATATAGTCGTCGTGTTTTAATGAGCGACTTGTGTATCAAATATAACAATCTGCCTGAAGCCCATCCTGAACGCGCTAAGCTTCTCAAAGAGATATTCCCACATAGTGATGAATCACTCTTTGTGAGAGGTCCAGTCTTCGTTGACTATGGTGAAAATGTTTATTTTGGTAAGACTGTCTATTTTAACTTTAACTTGGTTATCCTAGATGTCTGTCCTGTTCATATTGGTAATAACTGCTTCTTTGGTCCTAATATTTCAATATTAACCGCACTCCACTCCTTAGTGGCCTCTGAAAGAGAGCAATACTTCGATGAAGAAAAAGGCTACGTCACAGATAGAGAATATGGGAAGCCTATCAATATCGGTAATGATTGCTGGTTTGGTGGTAATGTTACCATCTTACCTGGTGTCACTATTCACGATAACGTTGTGGTAGGCGCTGGATCGGTAGTTACCCACGACTTAGAAAGTGGCTGGGTCTACGCTGGTAACCCGGCAAAGAAAATTAAAGAAATTAAAAAAGAAGACTCCATTTTCTTGAAGAAAGAACTTTGGTAAGTCTTCTTTTCTTTTCTATTTAGTAATAAAGGAGTCCTTCTCTTGTTCTTGCAATTTTGAATAAAGCGAGAACCGCGGGAGCCGCAATTGCTAAAATAACAAAGTATGAAGTATATGAAATGAGATAGAAATAATCTTCGCTGGTTGCAGGTGTGGTAGCAGTGCCACTCATTCTACTAGCTATAGCGGCTATGTTCTGAGAAGTGATTGCACAGAAGAAGATAACGAAATAAAGAAATGCTACTGCAGCCATTCCTATTGCGATATACGCAAGATAACGTTTGTATGTCTTATTAAACAAGATTAACAAAACGAAAGCGATGGCGATTGCTAAAGTGGCTACTCCACACGAAACTAAGGCTTGGATGAAAGCCAAACCTCCACCACTGGTTAAGTTTTCACTAATTGCCGTCACAACTGTTAAAGCAACAAGTAGTGTCAACAAACAAGCCAATATAATAAATCCGATACGAGTTACTTTTTTCATTTTGAGTTCACAATTATTATACATTATTAAAATATATAGACAATCTCTTAATATTTTAAATAAAAAGGACTGATGTTTTGTATCAATCCTGTTTAATCATCTTTTTTAGTTCTTCCATGCTCTTTGATAAATCGCCAGTTAGTAATGGGATTAATCTCTTAATCTCTTCGATATCTTTGTCCCACCACTTTAGTTTTAAAAGAAGATCAATTGTTTCTTGGTCGAACCTAAATTTCTTAATAACAGCTGGGTTACCCACTACAACTGCGTAAGGAGGGACATCTTTTGCCACTACTGCATTAGCGCCGATAATCGCACCATCACCAATATGGACACCTGGCAATATTGTGGCTTTTTGTCCAATCCAAACATCATTACCCACGACTGTATCACCACGATTTCCTCTATCTCCGAATGGTCTAGAAAGGCCTTTGAATTCATCAATAATTTCAAAAGGATATGTGGTTAAGCAATCTAGCATATGGTTAGCGCCATTCATCACAAATTCTACACCTCTTGCTATGGCAACAAACTTACCAATGATGAGCTTATCGCCCATAAAGTCATAATGATGGGTAACATGTTTTTCAAACGATTCTGGGCCATCATCACTATCATCATAGTAAGAATAATCACCAACTATAATATTTGGTCTAGTAATTACACTTTTGATATAACAAA